>CAZBTJ010000223.1:0-6707 GCA_964494325.1 uncultured Pirellulales bacterium | reverse complement strand
CACCTAACACTAAAAACTTAAAACTAAAAACCAAAAACTACTCTACCACATGCGGTTTTAATCCGCGTTCCTTTCTTACCGCATGGACCTGGACTATGAGTTCCTGAAAGCGTTCTTCTGTGATCCACTCCACATGAGAGTCCAAAAATAAGACATTTCTATACCCCTCTGGATGATTGCCTTTTTTGTCATAGGCGACAATCAGCGTGGGTTCGCAACTACAGTCCAGGCCATCCGCACAATAGCCATAAGATCCTTTGATGCCAGTGGCAGGACAAATCAATCCCTTGGCAGACATGGCACAATTTTGGGGCATCCGGGCCACGTCCATTAATGTGTCAAGATCAGGAGGCAATTGATCATCGTGGTCATTGGCATACAACAGACAAGCCTTTCCCATGTCAGCTACATTTGTCCCGCAGGTCATCTGATCTGCAAAGGCCAAGGCTTGGTGAGCCGGGCCCAGGAGTATTTGCCCCAGGAGCCATTCTGCCTTTTGATGATCCACCGACAAAATGACCTGCGATCCTTTTCTGCGAATAGGGATCTGGCCAGGAATCGTTTTGTCAAGATGTAATGGCTGGGTCATGAGTGGTACAGCAACCCGCCAGAAGGCAGCCACATCACCTGCAAGCACCTCTGTCTGCATGTTCAGGACAACCTCAACAGCCATGTCAGGTACTGCCTGAGCACTGATTGTCACCCACTCACAACCCTGTAACAATGTACCCAACTGGTCCAACCCAGGGACGCCCGGCATTGGGGGCCACATCTCTCTGAGTACGCGTAGTTGCATGGGATCGGGCACAATCACAAGACGCAAAGCCCGCAACGGCCTGGTATCCAGAAGAGACCCCCATAGCGGATTGGCTTCTCGAGTCAATGCCTTTGCGGCCTTCAACGTCGGTGTCTTGCCAGCCAGGATCAGACGTCCATTTGACTGGATACTCAGGTCGCGAATCTTGAAGCTCTTCTTGGCCACCGCTTGAATGGCACTCTGTAAACAAGCCTGATCCAGGCCTGAATCTACAGGAAACGCCAGAAAAAACGCTGATATGTCACGCATGCTGAAAATCGCATAGATCTCACGTCCCCCTGCTTTTTGAAAAGCAGTCAAGTCAGACTCCATCATCTGCCGGGAGCGTGCCACACCGTTTTTGAGATGCTGAACCTTGCGAGCCTCCAGGGTCTTACCGGCCACCCCCAACAAAGCATCCACCGTATTCGAAAAATCCAAGGCCTTGACATCCAGACGAATCACGCCATAGGCCAGATCATCCACATGTTTTAACACATTCTGATCCGCTGCCCAGGCCACGGGACTCAACCACACCACAAGACAGACGCAAATGATTATTCTCTTTAACATGATAAACTCCTTATTGTGTTCAAGGTTAAGGTCTCAGGGTCAATTCAAAGGCTGGACGTTCCTTGATCTGTTCTTTTGCTTCCGGGGCTTCTATACGTACATGCTGGCTGTCTGTATATACATACACGAAAGCGCCGCCTGTCACCGGATCCATGGGGATCGGTACGAGTGTCACGTCATCCAACGTTTTGGGAAATGCACCTTGATTGGCAGCGGCATGCAAACGTAAGGCCTCGATCACACGGAGTAGATCAACATCGCGACACAACCGAGCCCCCATGAATCGACAGCGTGACAAAGCAGGCAGAAATATGGTAAAGAGATTGGTCTTAAGACCTCGCTGTGAGATTTCACCCATAGCCTTGTCGTATTGATCCGCATGCACACGATACTGAGGGTACGGTAGAACAAGCCATTTGAACATACGGTCACGTATCTCTTTGAATTCCTGGAACTGATACATCATCACCGCCTGGGCCGCAGGCATGGCTTCAATGCGAGAGACGGCCACACCACGTTCAGCCAGAAAAACTTTCGCGTCTGCATAATGCAACATGACCCATGCCATGGGCAACAGGTTAAGAAACTTGTGTCCCGCCAACCCGGCATCACTGAACTTCTTGAAGGTATTTTCCACGATGCTTGAAGCCTGGGCCTCACTGAGTATCTTGTCCTCCATATCAAGAAGTTCCGGAATCTCCCAATACATCAAATCATACTCATAGCCCATTGACTGGCGAAAATCCACAAGAGGATCAGGCAATTCACTCAACGCCCAGTAGAGATTCGGCGCATCAGGTGATGCCATAAGCTCTGCCGTATTCTTAAGCATCACAGCAGAAATGGACACACCGACCAGGTCCTGGATCAATGTAGGCCCCTCGGCAATGCCTCGCCCCATGGCCAGTCCGTGCGTGATCGTGGCAAGGGCTTCATGGAATTGTCCATCGGCCACTTGCAGCCGTGTTTTCACTGCCAGGGCAAATACTATCTTACGATATTTGCTCAAAGACGGCAGCAGCATGCTGAAGCCCTCTTCCATGGGCATATCCCACTCGCAACGACGCCGGGACGTGGCCAACTCGACCGATCGAAATGAGGCACTAAACTGCCCCAAAACATTGAGGATTTCATCGCGAGGCAGATCCTCCAAAGGCATGTCCCGCCAGGTATCCAATTTGTCATAGATATCATCTTCCCCCTTTTCTGGGCACCAGGCTGCGGCACTTTGATATTGAAGTGCCGCATTGGTGTCTTTTAACTCGTACGTGCGAGGCAATAATCGATGCTTCAGCGCTTCACGAGCCTCAGCCATGGGGCTTAATGTCAGACGACGCACTTGAATCGTCTCTTCTTCCTGGGCACCAACCACACAGGGCCCCACCATCTGACATGTCACTAACAACCATATCTTCCACCGTTTACACATAATCAATCTCCTTTGATTTAGAACATAGAACATAGAACATAGAACATAGAACAGCCCAGGCGAAAGCCTGTCCACATACCTAACACCTAAAACTAAACACTAAACACTAAACACTAAACACCTGAGCGAAGCGATCCGCCTACAAAGCCATGTACTTTTTCAAAACATCACCACGCCCCATTCTTTCAATAACCACGGCATTGCTGCCCTTGGTCTCTGGCAGTGCATCCAGCCCCTTCTCCAAGACACGATGACGCACATTGATATAGGCCTGGGCATGCAGCGGGCTAAAGGGGGGGGGCTCTTGTGGTTCCTGCCATTGAGTTGAAGCCAGCTGAGGTACCACTGTCTTCGGCTCCAGTTTTGAAGGCACCGTACGAATCATTAATGAACACAGGAGCAAAACAGCAAACACACCGCTAGTGCCCTGCCATCGACGGGCATGCCCCACAGAGGCACGCCCTGCCTGGAACATCAACTTGTCCCGACTCTGGACTGCAACCCTGGGCTGAAATTGTCCCAGCAAAGCCTCCATGCGCTGTTCTTCTGGTGTCAGGCTTGTTTCGTGTGACATGATGAAGACTCCAATCTGCTTTTGATCATCCCCAGGGCCGACTTGTACTCTCGAAATACCCAGGGTATGGATTTTTCAATGACCTCTGCAATTTGTCTAAATGACAACTGCCCCCAGATCCGCAATACGACAATTTCCCGGCGTTCAGAGGGCAATGTCTCAAGGATGGCCTGGGCATGCTGAGCATCAAATCGCTCTTCAGCGTTGGACTCAAACCAAAGCCCGTGAGGCTGAGATAACGTCTTATTAATTTTTTTTCGCTTTTGCAAATGTCTTGCAGCACTGATCGAACTGTTTCGCACGACTCGAAACAGCCAGGGCCGAACCTGATCCGGACAGTGACGCTGCTTGAGCAACTTGATAAACGCGTCCTGAACCAGATCTTCAGCCATCTCATAGCTGTGCCACTGCAAGGCGTAGAGTCTCAACTCAGCCCCGCAGGCTTCATACCATTCAATCAGTTTGTCCGGTTCCATCTTGGCCATAATCGTCTCGGTATTCACAGATAAGACGCGCAAACACCACCTTTTTTAACCATTTTTTTGCGAGATAAATCGTGATTCAAAACCTAACCTCTGCAAAACAGCCTTTACGGGCTCCGTCAAATTGCTAAAATACCTCATTATGAAAAATTGGATCATACAATTTATGGCAGACCCCAACCTCGCAGATCCCAACAACCCTCTGACCTCCCAGAGTTCGTCTGGCCATGCCGCCTTGATTATGGCGCAGATCATTGGCATCATACTGGTCGCTCTACTGGCTTGGGTCGCCAACTGGGTGACCCAAAAGATCATCCTGAGAGTGGTACACCATACAGCCAAACGTACACGGACCCAGTGGGATGACCAACTGGTCAAACACAAGGTCTTTTCCCGCGTGTCTCACCTGGCCCCATCCACGGTCATCTACCTCCTCTCGCCCCTGGCTTCCATGGGCGATACTGCTCTGTGTTACGGTCTTCGTACCAGCGCGTTTATCTACATGGTGGTGGTCGGCTGGCTCGTTGTGGATGCCTTTTTCAATGCCCTGACCGATATATATAATACGTACCCCTATGCCAAGCGTATCCCGATCCGAAGCTTTGTGCAGATGGCCAAGATCCTGTTGGGCCTCACGGGCTTGATTGTGGTGCTTTCGATTTTGCTCAAGAAAGATCCCTCGAGACTGCTCACAGGCATGGGAGCCATGACTGCGATCCTGTTGCTGATCTTCAAGGACTCCATCCTGGGCCTGGTGGCAGGTATACAACTCTCCAGCAACAACATGGTCCATCTGGGCGATTGGATCGAAATGGCCAAATATGGCGCTGACGGGGATGTGATCGACATCTCGCTGACCACGATCAAAGTTCAAAACTGGGACAAGACGGTCTCCACAATCCCTGCCTATGCCCTGATCAGCGATTCCTTTAAAAACTGGCGTGGTATGAGTGAATCTGGCGGACGTCGAATAAAGCGAAATATCACAATCGACATGAATACAATACGCTTTTGTGATGAGCCCATGCTGGCAAAGTACAGAAACTTTCAGTACATCAAGGAATACATAGAGGAAAAGCAGAACGAACTGGCTTCCTGGAACATGAACCAGAAGATCAACCCATCAGAAGCAGTCAATGGCCGTAGGCTCACGAACATTGGTACATTCAGAGCCTATCTGACGGCTTATCTCAAACACAATCCCAGGATCCACAAGAACATGACCTTTCTAGTGCGTCACCTGGAACCCACAGCCCAGGGCCTACCCATTCAAATCTATGTTTTTAGCAACGATCAGATGTGGGCCAATTATGAGGCCATTCAAGCCGACATCTTTGACCACATTCTTGCCGTCCTCCCGGAATTCGGCCTGCGAGTCTACCAACAGCCCAGTGGCGTGGATGTCCAAAGCCTAACACAAAAACCCTAGGAGTCAGGAGTCTGTAGTCAGGGGGCAGGCTGCTTTGAACTGAAAACTAAAAACCATAAACTGTTTATCACATCATGCATCCACCGCCGGGACAACCGCCCATGGCGCCTGGGTCACACATGCCGCCGCTCGGACAGTCGTCGCAGGCAGCCATAGCAGGACTAGTCTGTCCCACAGCAAAATTCAGACAGTTTTTACCCATCTTCTTGCTCTGACACTTTTCACACGCAGGTTTTTTGACCTTTGAAGAACTGACCAGAACCTTCATGACATGATTGCAGTCCTGGCATTGATACTCATAAATTGGCCTATTCGATCCTTTGTCCAAATATTAACGGCACCTTGGATTCTGGCAAAGCCAGGCCATAGGTGCCACTTTTGAGCAATAACGCTTGATGATATGGATTATGCCATAATGATTCTAAATAGGCTCTGCAACCTTTTCATTGACGTGATCTTTGTTTTCGGAGCAAGCATGCTCAGCGACCTTACTATAACCAATGGCCTTAACCACCTCCAGAACCTCAGTCCAGGTGGGAAATGGTCTGTCATTGAAACGTTTGTAATCATCAATAGCCATGAGGAATTCAAATTGCTCATCAGACATATTGCCGTCTTCGGCTGATTTTCGATCTTCACTGCGACGACGTCCAGGGCCGCGCCTGCGCTCCAGGCCAACACGTCGATCTACAACGCTTGCTCGACGTTCATGTTTTTCACCACGTTCATCACCAGATTCTCGAACCATCATAGTATACCTTTTATCCATTGTCCTATGGCAGGACTTTATGAGAAACACATTAATTCACAACCGAATGATTGGAATCTTCATTAATATTCATCATCAAACATGTCGTCAAAATTGGTCAATTCCTCATCCGAAGCCAGTTCATAATAGTCATCATAGGCATCTTGAGATTCTATGACGACTTGAGCTTCATCAAGACTGTCCTCCAGCACCATAACAGCCACACTGCCTCCACCTTCACATTCGTAGTCTTCAAGCAGATAGACTGAAATGTCATTGTCTTGGAGTAATTTCTGACAGTCTTTGGCGTCTGCCATGTCGTCAAACACAGTGACTGCCACATACCCAGCTTCTTTTTGTTTTGTTTCGCCTAGCGAAGGCATTTCATTGTTTAAAGACATGTCCATTTTTATCTCCGCAACACAATCACAAAGAACATAGATAACCCAATTTATCAATTACCGGCTACTTGTTTACTTAGGAAGCTAACAAGACGATTGTTATTATTACCCAAAGACACATTCTATGTTTCACTGTTGCCTATCGGTACTCTTAGGACAAATATTTAGTATTTGATCGCTTTTTTATTACAAATTAGTAGTGCAATCCCTATTTAGTCCTGTACAATTAAGTGTGTTCGTTCTTATAATTGCTTGAATAAGTATTATTGGAATCT
>CAZBTJ010000222.1:4165-6709 GCA_964494325.1 uncultured Pirellulales bacterium | reverse complement strand
TTGAAGCTCTTAACCTCTTAACCGTGAAATTTATGGAAAGGATTAAAGTATGAGTATAGGAAAATATGTAAAGTATATTGCCGTTGTTGCCAGTTGTGCATTTTGTCATGCAGCCGAGACAGATAAATCCGATGATCTGGAGTGGCTGGATCAGTACAATGTCGTTTGGACCAGCCAGAGTAAAAACTCGGGCGGGTCGATGCCGGTCTCCGGTGGAGATATCGGCCTGAACGTCTGGGTTGAGAGTGACGAACTGCTGGTTTATATGGGGCGGGCCGGTTACCGTGATGAAAATGGCGCGATACTCAAGCCCGGCCGGGTGCGCATTAAGCTCACACCAAATCCATTTGAGAATGCTACGTTTCGGCAGGAGTTAAAGCTGCGCGAGGGGTATGTTTTGGTTACGGCCAAGCAACCCGATGGCAATGACGTTTCGATAAAGGTCTGGGTCGAGGTTAACCGGCCGGTCGTTCACTTGGATTTTAAGTCGGATAAGCCGGTAACGGCAGAAGCGGTTTACGAATCGTGGCGATTTGAAACCATTGAACTGGCAGACTCCCGCAGCAAACATGACCGCCGGGCAATGTGTATGATCAACTATGACGCCTATCCGGGAAAGGTCTTTCTCTATAAGGACGAGATTCGTGCCGATGAAAAGTTGGTGCGTTTTCATCATCGGGTTGATAATTCAAAAGACAGCTTCGACTTTCAGGTTAAACAGCAGTCTCTGGAACCGGTTCGCGATAAGCTTGTAAATCCGCTGGAAAACCTGGTATGGGGCGGGGCACTTGTCGGCGATGATTTTGCCCAGTCCGGCCAGAGGATCGGGGTCTATGCCGCAACTCCGTTCAGGGGTTTCAAGTACGTCAGCAAGGCGGCTAAGTCGCATCGCCTGCGTGTGTGTCTGCATATTGATCAGGTTGAAAAACAGAGTGACTGGGATGCGGCACTGCAGAAATTGATTGATCTAACTCCGGAAGACGATGGCAAAGCATGGAAAGAGAATCAGATGTGGTGGTCGGAATTCTGGAACCGCAGTCGTCTGGTGATCAACTCAAGTCGTGGAGAATCGGATATTGGTTGGCGCATCGGTCGCAACTACCAGCTTTTCCGTTATATGCTGGCAAGCAATGTTAGCGGCCGCGAACCAACGCTGTTTAACGGGGGGCTGTTCACCTTTGATCCGCTCTATGTAAACGGTAAGAATGGTGTTGGCTATACGCCGGATCATCGACAATGGGGGGCGGCGTTTACCGCTCAGAACCAGCGAATGATGGTTTGGCCGCTATTGAAGACCGGCGATTTCGATTTTTTCCCAACTGCATTCAGTTATTATTTAAATGGTTTGCCAAATGCCATGGCGCGGGTGCGGCATTACTGGGACCATGATGGCTGTGCCTACGAGGAGCAATCTACCATTACCTGCTTACCGGGCATCTGCCAATATGGATTTTTTGAAGGCGGCAGACGCGGCAGACCAAAGGATTGCGAGGTCGGAGTGCAGGTCAATCATGCAGGCGGTTGTATCTACGAGTCGCAACTGGAATATGCATGGCTGATGTTGCAGTATCATCAGTTCTCCGGGGCTGATCTGACTCCTTATCTGCAGTTTATCGAGCAGGCTGTCATCTTCTATGATGAGCATTACCGCTTTCGCTGCAAGCAGCTTACCGGGAAAGAGCTGGATGCTAACGGCAAGCTGGCAATCTATCCGGCCAATACGCTTGAGTGTCATTGGGGTGCACGTAATCCGACCAGTGTCATTGCCGGACTTAGACGCATTCTGGGTGAACTGGTAAACCTCTCGGAAAAGGACCTCTCTGCCGCCAAAAAGAAACGTTTTCAGAGTATGCTTGATACGTTGCCGGATATGCCGACGGCAAGCAGTGATAAGTTTGGCGGCAGATACTTAAAGCCGGCCGAAAATTTCAATCACCTCAGCGAGCACTGCCCGGAGATGTATCCGCTCTATCCTTATCAGTTGTATGGTCTGGGACTGGACAACTTGGATATTATGAAGCGAACTTCATTGGCTAGCGGGCATGCCCGATTTAAATCAATAGTGTGGATACAGGCCAATATCCATGCCCCAAGGCTCGGTGAGACAGAACTTGCACAGAAGCTCAACTCCGAGAAAATGGACAACGGACCTTATCGATTTCCGGCCTTCTGGCCTCATACCATCGATTGGGCACCGGATCACAACTGGGGCGGATCCGGCATGATCGGCATGCAGGAGATGGTCATGCAGACGCACGCTCTGCCCGGTCAGCGGGGCAAGATCCGGCTGCTGCCAGCGTGGCCCAAAGCCTGGGATGTGGATTTCAAATTGCACGCGCCATACAAGACGACCGTTGAATGTGAAACTAAATCGGGCAAGATATCATCCCTGAAGGTAACTCCGCAAAAGCGGCAGAAAGATATTCTAAGGAAGGATGAATGCTGAATGATGAATTGGGTGCGCTTCCTCCTTCGCGCTTCGCTTGCTAGAGGCGGCGCAAGGCGTAATGATGTGCTCGCAGAGAGCGCAGAGTGCGCAGAGAG
>CAZBTJ010000222.1:0-4065 GCA_964494325.1 uncultured Pirellulales bacterium | reverse complement strand
CGCAGAGAGCGCAGAGTGCGCAGAGAGGGTGCGTTGATCACTTTGGATATTGGAACTGAGTGTTGGATATTGGATATATTGTTCTAGCCGCATAAGAGCCTTACTTGCGGCGCAAGTGGGCTACATGTAGCCCACTCGCGCCGCGAGCGAGGTCGATTGCCTCGGCACGCCCATTCGTACCTCTTTTCGAATAGACTTTTGTCATCAAGGCTTGAGTTTTTTAATAAAATCCTGTTAAAATACCTTTTAATTTGCTTCATTTAGAAGGAAGGTTTATTAATCTATGTTTACTCGAATCTCAAGTACGTTTGTCGTTATAATCTCGCTTTTGTTGCTCACAGCCGGTTCCGGATATTGCCAGAACAGCCAGAGCTGGAAAGAGAAGCGGGAGATCTGGTTTGAAGAACCCGCTGCTGAGTGGCGCTATGAATGGTTTAAGGATATTAAATGGTTTAACAGGGATGCCTCGGCTTGGCGGATCGGTCTACCGATCGGTAACGGCAGGCTTGGTGCGATGGTGCTGGGCACGTACCCCAAAGAACGTATTCAGCTGAATGAAGACAGCATCTGGGCGAAAGAGCCTTTAGTGCGGCATCCAGAGACGACCAAAGACCGTATCGCCGAAGTTCAAAAGCTTGTCGAAGCCGGCAAGTACAAACAGGCACACGACTTATACGAAGCGAAGATAATTATGAACGAAGAGCCTCCGGTCGGTTCATACCAGACTATGGGTGATCTGTGGATCGAGCATGTAGGGCAGGTTCAGCTGAACTCCGAAGGATATATTCGCAAACTGGATATCGCTACCGGGCTGGTAACAGTCGTCAAGCCGTTGTCGGATGGTTCGGTCATTACCGAGGAGGTGGTTAGCTCAGCTATCGATGACTGTGTGGCGATTCGGCTGGCTACGACATCTCCAGAGGGACTTAATTTTGATGCGAGCATTACGCGGCCTTTCAAAGAGATTGTAAATGCAGTGGTCGAGGGCGATGACAAGCTTGTGCTTGAAGAACAGGCGAGGTATGACCGGGTCGATGATCCGCAGCCCGGGACGAAGTTTTATACGCTTTTGAAAGTATTGCCTGATGGCGGTTCGGTCAAAGGTGGTGAGGGAGTGCTTAAGGTTCGCGGGGCGAAGGCAGTTACGATGCTGCTGACTTGTTCGACTGACTACAACAAGGATCAGCCGCAGGTCCCATTGAAAGAGGGCTGGCAGAAAAAGGCGATCAAGACGCTTGAAAAGGCACAAATCAAACCTTGGGTGAAGCTTAAGAGAGATTCGATGGCTGATGTTTCGTCGATGATGTATCGCTGTGATATTGATCTTGGGGAGAGTCCGCCGCGATTCAGGAAGTTACCTACCGGTAAACGTCTTGCAAAGTTTGCCCAGACCCAGACGGACCCAGACCTGATGGAGTTGTATTTTCAGTTTGGGCGTTATTTGACAGTTTGTTCGTCGCGGCCGGGCACGATGCCTACGAATCTACAGGGACTATGGGCCAGAAAACTGAAAAACCCATGGAGTTGCGATTACCATCTGAACATCAATATACAACTGCACTACCTTTCAGCGGAGGTGACCAATCTTTCCGAGTGTCATCAGCCTTTGTTCTGGTTACTTGATATGCTGCGGATTGAAGGACGCAAAATGGCTAAGGCTTATGGGGCCAAAGGATTTTGCACGAATCATGATACCAACCCGTGGGGAAGAACCATCAACAGGTGCAAAAGGGCCAGATGGAGCGGGTCGGTTATTACTGGTCAGTGGGCCTCAATGAATATTATGGAACACTATCGCTATACTGGCGATAAGAAGTTTTTGCGTGATACGGGCTGGCCGATCCTTAGGGAAGGGTGCGAGTTTGTTGAGAGCTGGATCATCAGGGATAAAAAGACCGGTAAGTGGGTTGGCAAGGCCGGCTGTTCGCAGGAGATCGGGTTTTATTATACGGACGAAAATGGCGAGAAACAGATGTCGGCGATAGGACCGGTTACTGCTTATGACCTTAGCATAATCTGGCAGGCTATGAGTGATTATCTCGAGGCGGCAGAAATACTTGGGGTTGATGATGAATTTACGAAAACCGTCAGGGCAAAACTGGCAGAGCTGGAAATGCCTCGCATTGGTAAGGATGGGCGGATTCTTGAATGGGGTATTGAGAATGTTGAAATAGCTGATCGGTATCACAGGCATCTCTCGCATCTTCTAGGTTTGCATCCGGGGAGCAATCAGATTACGGCCAAGAGAACGCCGGAACTCTTTGAGGCGGCTAAGAAATCTCTTATCCACCGGGGTACGCCGAGGATGGGTTGGTCGGAGAGTTTGAAGATCAGCCTGTATGCACGTGTATTTGATGGCAATGCGGCCTTGGGGCAGTTTAAGCAACTGCTTAGCGGACAGACCCAGCCGAATCTGCTCAACCTGGCCGAGGCGTACATGAACCTAGACGGAAACTATGGAACACCTGCGGGTATTGTTGAGATGCTGATGCAGAGCCATGATGGGGATGTTCATCTGCTGCCGGCGATTCCGGACGAATGGAGAGATGGTTCGATAAGCGGTATCGTTGCACGTGGCGGCTTTGTAATCGATATGGAGTGGAAGGGCGGCAGGCTAGTAAAGGCAGATATTCTTTCGCGTCTTGGCGGTGAGCTTAATGTTCGTTATGGAGATCAAACAAAAACGTATAACACAAAAAAGGGTCAGCGGGTTACGTTTGTTCCCAAGCCCCCTGCCGCTGAACCTTCGGTCACATCGAAAGTTAAGGATGACGGTTCTACGGAGTTAAGCGTTCTTTCGGCGGATGGGAAATTGTTAAAGAAATATCAGGCGAATCTGTCGAAGCACTATAGCCCGGCTACTAAGAAGACGGCAGCTTTGAAGAGGTGGGAGTCATACAGGTTTGGTGCGTTACTTAGTTATAACTCGAATCAGTTTAGCGGTCTTGAGTTTTGCAAAACGATCGACCCCAAAATCTATAACCCAAAGAATCTGAAAGTTAAAAGCTGGGTTGATGCAATGACAGCTGCCTCAATGAAGTATGCTGTCCTTACAACAAGGCATACATCGGGGTTTCTTCTCTGGGACAGCCCGACCACGAATTTTGATGTTGGTTCCAGCGGCAACACAACCGATGTTGTAAGAGAGTTTGTCGATCAGTGCCGCAAACAGGATATTGCTCCGGGATTGTATTATTGTATGTGGGGAAACAACTGGGATAAGAATCCAAATGCCCGTGCGATAATTCTTGCTCAGCTTCATGAGCTGGCAACCAACTACGGTACAATTCCATACTTCTGGATCGACATGATGAACTGGGCTCCAAAGGACCTGTCCGCGCAGGAAGTTTATGATCTGATCAAAAGTATCAATCCTGAGACAATCGTCATCATGAATCAGCATGTTCAGGATGGTACCACGATCAACTATTTTCCTACGGATATTCTCAATGGCGAGATCAAAACTCCTCCGGAAAAAGGGCATCAGGCGTTGCGTAAGGTAAATGACAAGACATACTATCTTCCATTTGAGTTTGAATCGGTTTCACAGGGGTGGACCGGCCGCAGCGTTTCAAAAACGCATCTTGGCAAGACAAGCTGGTTTACCTATGGCCCAGACAAATCGTTTGCAGAAAGTACGCCTCTACCGCCCGAAGAACTTTACAAGTGGATCAAGCAGGCGTATGACCGAGGCGCAAGCAATGTATTGCTCAGCTTTGCACCGGATTATAACGGCAGCATGAGAAAAGAAGACGTTAAACAGTTGAAGCAACTTGGCAAGTTGCTTAAGGGTGAATATGAATCTTGAAATTAGAATTATACGTTTTATTGTTGGGCATAGATTGTGGAAATCATCATGGCGGACCAAATAGAAGTTTTCCTGTGACAACGCTTTGCTATTGTGCGATGGCTTCTTATTTGTGCAGTCGGTATCCGCTAAAATATTTAGTCTTTATTCGATAAGGGTCACTAACAAACGCGTAAAGGAGATGAAAATGAAAAGAGCATTATCAGTTGCAATGGTATTCGCGGTTTGGACCGGGGCTGCATTTGCGGCATCTGACG
>CAZBTJ010000221.1:0-6774 GCA_964494325.1 uncultured Pirellulales bacterium | reverse complement strand
CATCCAGCCAAACAGTAGAGTCGTGCGCCATGGAATACGCGTGCCTCCTGAACCCCCTTCGGCCAAGACACCGTCTGTGGCAGTGTCCATTGCTTCGATACGAAGCTGTGGCTCCGTCACAACGGTAGATACGCCAAGCGGCATTTTCGGCAATACTTCGATGGTCTCCGCGCGTGATTCAATGGGGCCGGCCGCAAACACGCCAAGTTCAAAGTGCTTCACAAGCAGGCTCATTGTCGGCACAAGCACAGCAGCCATCATAGCAAGGAGCAAAACTTGAAAGGCCCTGGCCGGTCGATGTCTTAGAAGAATGCCTGCCGTCAATCCGATGACGATTAGCAGCGTACTCTGCCACACACAACTCCACAACGATAGATTTTCCAAGAATAGTGCACGTATCATTTCTTTCTCTCCTTTTCTTTCTTGTCTATCAGTCTTCTGAGATCGCGAAGCTCCTTGGCGCTCAGTTCATCTTCCTCCACGAGCTGCTGGAATAACAGGGCAGCGTTTCCACTAAACATCTGGTGAATGAATTTACGCACTGATCCTGCACCGGCCTGTGCACGCGTCTTCGTGGGGATATATATATTCTTATTGCCCTCCAAGCGGTGTGTTAGCCATCCATCGTTTTCAAGCCGCTGCATAGATGTAAGGATCGTTGTATACGCCAATTCCTTTTCTTTGCAGAGTCGCCTCCATACCTCGCGCACACTGGCTTCACCAAGCTCCCATACTATCTCGATAATTGCCCGCTGTAATTTGCCGAAGTGGTCGAGTGATTTCTTGTCCATTAGGCAAGCCTTTCTCTTTGAACGGTGAATTGCACTAAAGTATACTTTGACAAAAGTACTACAGCTTGTCGTAGACTTCAACAAGAAAATGGACATTTTTCAGAAGAATCTACATAATCACCACTATTGGGGTTAAAATAGGGAAAACATCTACTTATTAACAGGACTTTTTCAAAAAGCCCTGTAGTGTACAGTTTTTGGTTTTCAGTTTTTAGAAAAACGCGTTTTCCCTGCTGTAAACTGCTTACTGAAAACTGAAAACTTGAAGTTTGCAAAACTTCAGTTATTAATTTGAAGTCTGACCCTGTGCTTCCCCGAAAATGAAAGAAGCAAGAAAAGTCTCGGCTGCGGCGTGACCCTCTGTGTCAGAATAAGTTAGACATTTTCCTTGCCACCCCCCTAACCCCTAACCCCAAAGCGAAGCGCTAAAGCTTGATGCGGGCATAACTGATCGTGGTTTCTTCTCCCTGCTGGGTCCCCAGCACTTCCAACCTGTCCGAGGCAGGCGAACCTGCGCGAACGGTCGTGGTGAAGAATTGGGTAAACGGTTTCTTCAAGGGGACGCGAACCGCGGGACTCACGGTCCCGTCCGCGTGGATCTCCAGCAAACGGTTTTCTGAGACCGATCGACCGCTTGCATCCGAACCACTCACGTAGAAGAACACAAACAAACGGTTCTCGGGCGTGACATGGAATCGGGCTTGTCCGGGACGTTCGTTTGATTTGCCTTCGTTGGCCACAAGCAGCACGCGGCGCGAGCGTACCTTGCCGTCACGCACTATGGCCCAGTTCAGTGAATGGCTCTGTTTGGCATCGGGAAAGAACTTCTCGCAAAGACGCTCGTCCAGCGCCCTTTCCGTCCAGAGGATGTGCACGTTGCCGTCAGGGGCCAGATAGAGATCACCGGGGCTGACCCAACCGCACGTACGCTCTCGACTGGCGATCTCCACCCAGGGATGAAACGTTTCAGTCGCGATGTCATCCGTCCACGTGTAGAAGAGCCGGCGGAAGTCGTAGTCCCACTCGCGCCCGGTCAACTCTTTCTTGTAAGCACGCCAGGTTTCGTTGGGCTCGATGATATCGCTGACACCACAGAAATGAACGGCGCGATCCTTGATCGCCACATTGGGATAGCACACGCGGATGGGCTGCGGTTTATCATAGTCGCAACCCCAGGGCCACTTGATCTGACCTTGGGCACTCCATCGGCCATGCCGATCGAGAAAGGCCCACTCAGCGTGCGCATAGCCGATGTTCTGAAACAGGATCAACTCGCGATTCGGACCGTCGGCGGCAAAGCTGCGGTAGGAATGCTCGGAAAACCTGGGCTGGCCCGACCAGACAGGAGACAACGTGCGCACGGGCTGACCGGGTGCATCGCTGTTGAACTGAAGAATCTCGGGTCTAGCACGGCCAGAGTAGGCCTCTGGCTCGGTCGTGGGATTGGCAGAGAGGAACACCCGCCCATCGGGAAAGCCGACCAGGGGACTGGGCTCGCGTGTCCGTTCTGAGTCATCAACGTAGATCTTCTCCCATCCGTTCTCATCTCGGTGGAAGAGCATCCAACGGCAGTTGTTCAGGCGTGTCGCATCTTTAAGTGTCTCCAGGCCACTGGCAAAAAGCTCGGACCCAGAACGCACGAGACAGGTGGAACCATGACACCACATCGGACTGGCCCCGTTGTCCGCCGATTCATACGGGTATACAGTCTCTTCGATCTCAACCAGCGGCTGGACCATCGCAGGTGCCATGGGCACAGAAATCAGAATCAGAGTCAGTATTGGGATTAAGGTTACTCTCATGACAGTATCAACCTCCCTTTGAATGTACGCCAGCAAGATATCCCCAGAGGAAGGCGTTTTGCGCCATCGGCTTCTGGACTGTAAATTCGCACATGATGGGATACCAGAACACATCCCAATACGCTTCCATGATAGGCCATTTTTCAGGCACAGGAAAACAGTTGGGCCGAATAATTGGCCCCATGAACGTGTCATTGGCTGTCGGATCAATGGGACCAAACACAGTGAGTCCCTCTGGCGGCAATTGTCCTGTGTGCCGGGAGTCCAGATGCAGCGGGTTTTGCGGCCACCTGTGACCCACATGCGTGGTATAGCATAATCCAATAGCTCGCCTTACTGTCAGCCCATGCCGTATCGAGTGGGTCTCCGGAAAAGGTATCATACGGACGCAGCACGTCACTGTCAGCACCGACGAGCACACCGACCCTCTTGCCATTGCGGATGAGCGTACGATTGTGGCCAATCTCCTGGATCACATCCCCCGCCTGCTTGACATAGGGCACCTGCCTGCCCACATGAACCTTGCCTGCACAAACCACCACCTCAATAATATCCGGCGACGCCATGGCAATGAACTCGATCTTTGGTGACGCATCCACAAGGCCACTGGATATCATAAAAGACACCATGATCAGCCATTGGCAGACACGTGAAGTTCTAATCAGGGATGAAGCATTGTTCATTTAATTCTCCTACGCCATTTTGTTGAACCCAACGATAGCGGTTAATACCATGATCGTCAATGGAGAAGGGATGGGGTGGGACCGTGAGACGGTCTGAAGGTAGGAAAGTGAGAAGGTAGGAAAGGAAGAAGGAAAGAACTGTTTAGCTGTCAGCGTTCAGTTATCGGCTCTCAGCTTTTTTTGAGCCGCTTCGCGGGTCTGTTTAGACGACGGTTTAGCAAACCGTCAACAAGGCAACGTAACAGGCTTAACAACAACGACTTACAAGACACCACCAAGGAAGCTCCCACAAAAACTACGCAAAGGATTGAGGACCTGCCTCAAGATTTGCTGGAAATCGTGCGATCATGGGACAAATTGCCTAACCATATCAAGGCTGCTATAGGGCTATTAATTCAAAAATGAATATTATCTAGGGATTGTCTTGATTAGAAATTGGGTTTATAATGCCTTAAAAGTGAGTGACTGAAGTATCATGTCAGGCAGTGTACTCTCTGAAGATCGAGAGGCCAAAATAACCATATTAACGTATATTGCGAAATGTGAAATGGAAAAATACTCCGTTGAAGCGGCCTAAACAACACCAAATTGAAGATAATGCATATGCACAGTTTCAAACATGCTTGCCAAATCATTGGGTGCTGAGAAGTCAAACCCATGACTATGGTATTGACCGCGAGATAGAAGTATTCAAGGCTAATGCTGACGGGACCTCAGAGTCAACTGGCTACATTTTCAAAGCTCAGGTAAAAGGGACAGAACATGTCAAAACATCTGCGAATGGCCAATCCATAAAGCACGTGCTAGAAGTTAACAGAATTACTTATCTATCCGAAGAGATGAAAGTTCCTGTTTTTTTTGTCTTGGTAGACATTTCAAACAAGAAAACTTGGTGGTATGCGATTCAGCTCGATAAGGGTCTCAAGCAAAAACTAACAGCTGCTATACAAAATAAGCAAAAAAGTCTAACGCTACATATACCTACAAGAAATATATTACCTGAGACTCTCGACAGTTTAATTACAACTCTAGACGACATAAAAATGGCTTCCGCATGCGATTCTTTCGTAGATCTCCCTCAAAAACACATGAATAATCTGTCCTTGACTCTGGATGAAATAGAAAACCTTGAGCAGAAATTCACAGACAAGATCTTTGCTACAAAAATTGTCCGATATTGGGAAATGAAAGATTTTGAAGGCCTTGAAAGAGTATCCACTGATGCATTTTCAAACCCTGGCAGTTCTACTACAACAAAAATCTCTTCAATTCTCTGCATAGAAAGAGTGCGTGAAAATGAACTTATGGGAAGTTCTGCTCTTCAATTCGAACTCAATAAGCTATATTCAAAGACAGCTGAGACAATAAGAGATATCACCAAGAATGAACGTGGAAGCTGGAAGTTGTTTTCTGCAATAGTATGGCGAGCGGCATTACTGGGGGACGCATGCTCTAAAGATTTTGCAATCTTCCTGAATCGTCAGCAACGCAAGCAAATGACAAACACCGATTCGGATATTCTCTACGATGTAACCCTAGGCCTTGCCGGGCAGCAAGCCTTTAAAACAGTTCTTAAAAGATATAATCAATGCCTTCGCTTAATCACTCTGGCAATCAATTCCTCTGAGTATTGGATTTTATCACAAGTGGTTCTGAGAGTTGCGGCAACACTTCCACGTGTTTTTGTTCATTTGTGGGCAGACAACCTTGATGAAACGGCTAACACGTTTCGAGAGCACTTCAGAGGCTTGCTATGTAAAACAATAGAAATATCTCTAGCTTTGAAGCTGTGGGACGAAACCGCTCGATTAATACTTACTGCCTTCATGATCAACAAGCAAACTAGTCAGACGCAATACATGGAAACACACAAATGGGCCATAGAACATATTAATCAAATAGATGATATTTCAAGACGCAAAGTATGGCTTGATCACGTTAACAATATGTCACCAGAGTTCGATCCCGAGCAAAATGCCTTAAAGAGTCAGATGTTAGAGGCTCCTACCGAAGAAGAATACGAACTTTTTAGACAAATGGCCAGAGGTTTGGGGATTGATATTGATAACCCGAAAGACCGTACTGGCAAGATTGTTAATATTGGTTTAAAAGATTTGAATCCAGAGCGAGTGCTTCGAAACTGCAAACATCTTTTTGTGTATCCAGGCAATTGTGGCAGCGTCGGAGAAATGCTCAAGCTTAATACCGCTGGCTCAAAATGGTTACGGTGCTTGAAAAAACGTGTTGCGGTATCCGGTCTGTCCTTGGATGACATCTATGATTTGATTAAGCATGAACACTGTTCAGAGTGCCAGGATAATACACCGCGGCCGACTGATTGGAAATGGACGCGAAGATGGCAGCAACATGAGTCAGAGGCAGAAGTTCACGAGAAGTTTATAAGTGAACTAAACAATCATCGTTAATAGACTACGAGCAGTGAAGGTTTCATTAGGATGGCAATTTTTACTCGAAGAGAGATTCAGAAGAGGCTATGTTCATTCAAGAGAATTGCCGGAAAGAGGAAAGCCAGGCAAATTGTTAACTTGTTGAATATGGACAGCAAGAAACCGAACGAAAAAAGACATCTGGAATCATTGGCCGCTGAGTGGGAGATTGTGGTAGTATCAGCCTTCGCTGAATTGGGCACAACCAAACATGAAAAACTGATATCCAATGGAAAAAGACCTGACATCTCTTTCACTGATCACGACATTTCACTTATGTGTGATGTATTTGCAGTGTCAGACGCTCAGCAAGATCAGAAGAATCCTATTGATGAGTTTGGCGAGATCGTTAGAAGAAACTGGAACAAGTATGGCCCCCAAAGAGGAGGGCTTGGATGGCGGGTCGAAGCAGTAGATCTAAAGCCCCCAAAATCACCTTCTACACAACCTCCTTCCTGGAACCCAATCCATCTCAGTAGCAGGTTGCGTCCCATTAATCGTGGCTCAATAACAAGACTAATGCTCCCTCCAGTAGATGATTTAAGAGCGTATTTGGAGCCTAAAATCATTCCCTGGTTCAAGCATCTTCAGAAATCTTCGGGTGATCGGAAGACCTTGGTTGTCAATGAGCAATACGATAGAGACACTGTCTCGCGCTTTTCAATTACGTATAACCCAGAGAGTACTAACATAGCAGGATCGTACCCAAGTTATACTTCAGTCTCTGACATGGAATGGCATCTCCTCTGGCGAAGATTGAATGAGAAGAGCATACAGTTTTCAGGTGCCCTTGAAGAAGCACCACGCGTTCTTTTCATCTGCGATAATGACTGCGACGCTCTGAAGACTTCTCGGGTTCACGGAGTATCTGATTACCATCTTGATGAGGTAATTAATCACTTTTGGAGAAGACCAGAGACGCCCGGTTGTCTCTCCTGGATAACCGAAGAAGAAATATCTGCTATAGTTGTACTCTCTGTCGAACCAGCACAATCTCTGATCAGCGACAATTATTTTTACCGTTCAACGACAATTAGAATTACCGGTTGAG
>CAZBTJ010000220.1:0-6845 GCA_964494325.1 uncultured Pirellulales bacterium | reverse complement strand
CAGATAGGATAGCACCTGGGAAAAATTATTTCATACAGGCTTGCCGGAAAGACACGTCATTCCCAAGTACTGCAGGGTCCGTTTAAATCAGTACGCGAAGCGGTTCAAAGGAGCTGACGGCTGAGAGCTGAAAGCTGAAAGCTGAAAGCTGTTTTTAAGAACGTTTTAGTCCTTCTTCATTTAAGATCCTTCGAAAAGTCCGGATGATCCATATCAGGCTGGCTCTTTACTAGGATAAGGTTTGGCTGAAGCCAAAGACTGCGTCACGAGGTCAGTGTTAAACATAAAAAACCGATTATGCCTACGAGCACCGTTCGGCTACGCCTCTCTGAGCACGAGCACGATATTGGAATTGCAGTGGGCGTTATCTGTATTACTAACAGGACTTTTGCAAAAAGCCCTGTGGTGTACAGTTTTTGGTTTTCAGTTTTTAGTAAAACGCGTTTTTCCTGCTGTAAACTGCCTACTCAAAACTGAAAACTTGAAGTAGCTGAAACAACTTTCCAGATAATTGCTGGTCTGTCCTTCAAGGTTTCTACTCTCTTTATGTTACATCGCAAAGCGATTCCGCACTTCACACTTCAACCTTCACACTTTGGCTCCGGCCAGAGGCCGGGCAGCGTTCACCTGGGCAGTTCTCCTGGCGCCAGCACCGGCAAACCATCCCAGACATGGAATCGGTTGACGCCCTGCTTGAGGTTTTGGAAGGGACCGGGCATTGCCCTTCCATTTTGGGGGATCGGTGATTCGTAGAAGTCCTTGTCAATCCAGTCGTGGTTTGTGGAACCCAGAGTCGCAGGGTCGAAGGGGACCGTGATTGTCACCTCAAATGTGGCGGCATTGTACGCGACTAATATGCCCTTTTTGGCAATACTGTTCTGATCATTGTCCAATCCATGTTTCTGCCAGAACACACGCCACTGGGGCAAGGTCATTGCCACGCCTTTGTTATCATTTGTTAAGGTCACCCCCTTCGCCTGTGCGCCCAGATCGGAAAACATCAAAGCCAAAAACTCTTCCGAAGTCCAGGGAGAGGGTACATCAACTGCGCGGTTGATGATAAAGATCCGGTCATTTGGCAAGGCATCGTAGATATTGTGATCCAGACGCTGGGGCCCACCTTTAAAAGAGGGATAATTGATATTGAGCATGGTCTTGTGATTGATGAACAGATTGTTGTACAACGAATGGTGGTAGGTACGCGTGCGTGTGGTGACCTGATAGATATAGGCCCCCTGGCCAAAGCGACTTTCTTGGGGACTGTTAGCAATAAGATTATGCATGACTGTGGAACCGGAGGCGTCATGCACATAAAACTGGATAAGCTTATTGCCAACCAGGATGTTGTTGTCCACCAGGGCTGTGTCAAAATCGTAGTCACTCATCTCCAGAAACACGCCCTTTTGCCCGTTATTCACAATCACATTGCGTGTGACACGGGTACCGGGAAAACGATTGTCCAGCCACACCCCATCGTTCAGGGGATTGTCGGCAATGTAGTTGTGTTCGATCAGACCGTCCCTGATGTTGTGACACTTGATCCCGGCATGTTCGTAGCGTTTTTTCCCAATGAATCCCAGGGTATTGTTGCGAAGGATCACATTGTCACGAATCACGATGCGGGTGCTGTCCAACCCAATGATTCCGGCCGCCCCATTGTCAATAATGTAATTTCCCGCAACAAGATTATCCTGTCCTGCCAGGGCCATGGTGGAGCTGGTGGCTTTTACCTTCTCGTTGTTGCCGCCTGAGGCTCCGATGTCGATGGCCACGGTGTTGGCGTAGCGAACAAGGTTGTTGCGAACAATCCAGTGGTGCCCACCACGCAAACCCACAGCGCCGGCCTGGGCCCAGATGGGGGTGTTCCAGAAATTGGTGGGATACTGGTTGCCGCAGTGTTCGAACACAAACCCCTCCACCACAATATGTCCAAGACCCTGGATATGGGGGGCAAAGAGGCGACGGCGTGTGGTCAGTTCGACGAACTGCTCTGTTGGTCTGAGAGAGCCAAAGTTCACATAAATACACCCCGTCTTGCCGTCATGGGTCCAGGTCTGGGCTTGCCCTTCAACCTCTGAAAGAAAGGGCACTTGGGTGAAGAGAACGCCATTCACAAAGACCTGACCACAGGTATACACCAGATTGGGATCACCCTGGTCAAATCGTTGCTTTTCCTGCTTACCATTCCGTCCATGGGGCGTGGAGGCAAGCTCCACGTGGAACGGGTTGCCAGAATCAAGATAGGCCTGGTCATCAAACAATGCCTCATTCGGAACGGCGTAGTACACACCAGTTTTTTGTTGTGTCCAATCAGGCTCCCATAGCTCGGATCCCCTGATGAACACCGTGCCCAGCCTTTCTCCCCGATAGATGATCGGCTTGCCCGGCTCGCCGGGTCGTGGCGGCGACACACGTTCACGATACACGCCCGGTTTGACCAGGATCGTATCACCCGGCATGGCACGTTGGGCAGCCGCTGCAATGGTTTGCAGCGGCTGTGCGGCATTTCCTGCGGCACGATCGTTACCCGTTGGTGAGACAACGTAGGTTGCAGCCCAAGTGGGAAAGCACCCGATCCATCCCAAAACAATGAAAACAAAAAAATGCAAGAAACATGTATTCACTGTTTTCGAACACATAGCATATTTTATCATGGTCTAATGCCTATATCAGTTCAGGGAAATAGGTCTTCAAGTCCAGGGCGTCATCCATATCTTTCTGCAATGCAATAAGCTGTCTGAACAAACCCCGAATAGTTTTCCAGTGTTGAGGGTTGCCTGACAAATCATCCAGTTCCATGGGATCCGATTTCAGATCGTAGAGGCGAAGACGTTTGGCTTGGGGATAAACAATCAATTTCATGTCACCCACCCGAATCATACGTTGAAATTTCGTCTCATAACATCCATAAATCGATTCGTAGGCGCTGGCCTTCTTGGCATCCTTGATCAGGGGCAGCAGGCTGTTGAACTCTACATACTCGGGTTTGGCCACATGGGCCAGATCCAGGGTCGTGGCCATCACGTCCTGCAGGTACACCAGAGCCTCACGCTGCTCATTCTTGGGAATAGTCGGTCCCACCACAATCAACGGCGGCTTCATGCTGTGGTCATACATATTCTGCTTGCCAATCAATCCGTGATTGCCACAGGCCAGACCGTGGTCCGCCGAGAAAATAATGTAGGTATTGTCTTTCTTGCCCGTTTTTTCCAGGGCCTTGAGAATCCGACCGATCTGCGCATCCATGTGTGAGATGATGGCATAATACTCCTGCCGATTCACACGCACAGCATACTCGGTTCGGGGAAAGGGGGCCAGTTTTTCGTCACGCAGACCTGGTCCACACCCAATAGAATCCTTGTAGGGATAGAGTGGCTGATAACTCAGAGGCACCTTAATCGATTCCTGGGGATACATGTCCACATATTTTTGGGGCGATTGCCTGGGATCATGGGGTGCATTAAAGGCGAGATACATAAAGAAAGGGACATCGCTCTTACCAGCCTTCTTCAAGAACGACTCGGCATCATCAGCCAGCACTTCACTCCAGTGTTTTCCGCCCTTCCAAAAACCATCAAAGGATTGATCAAAAGGAGACCAGACATCAAGCGTGCCTTCTGTCGGTCGGTTGTATCCCTGACGCGTCTGGTTGGGCATGCCGGGACGTTCGTGCACAACATTGTCAAAAATGGTTTCGGGTTTTATCTTTACATGCCACTTACCGGTCATATAGGTTTCATACCCAGCCTTCTTGAGCAATTGAGACCAGGTCTGTCCCTGGGCAGTCAGCTGATTATAACGAGACTCCGCGGCATGCGCACGCCAAATCATCCGGCCAGTATTCAGCATGGCCCTGGATGCCACACAGATGGCGCCATTCCAGCCACCCATATTGTAGGTATTGCTGAAACTCACCCCCGATGTGGCCAGACGGTCCAGATTGGGTGTCTTCACTTCGTCGTTGCCAAGGGCCCCAATCGTTTGGAAACACTGATCATCGGCAAAGATGAACAGAATGTTGGGCTTCTTGGAGGCAGCCTTTGCGCTGACATGCATAAAACCAGTGACAAAGATCATCAGGATGATTGACAATCGGTTCATAGTCATTTTCTGTAATCCTTTCTCTTTATGTTCTTCTTGGTTACTTTAAAACCACCCACTCCTGCCTGGGATTGGCTCAATCATAGGGAATGCTGTCATCCTCTACTTTAATCTCTCTCATAGTACTTTTTTTGAACAATATTACCAACAAATAGCTTCACATTTTGTGAAATGAATTTTGGCACGCCGTAGCACGGTTTTCCTCCTTGCGTTACCCGGCACCGAAGGTATAATTAATTCACGTAACTGAAATGGTCGTAATGCCAACCCCAATTTTCAGGAGTCAGCAGAATGCCTAATCATAGTGAAATTGAAACAGGGTGAAGAAGTCAAATTCAATTCAGATGACAAAAAGGCCACCAAGAAATTTGGCGCCACAGCAGCATCCTGCGTATTAAAGAGGACTTTTGCAGAAAACCCTGTGGTATACAGTTTTTAGTGTTTAGAAGATCACGTTTTTCATGCTGTATACTACCTACTGAAAACTTGAAGTTTGCAGAACTTCAGTATAGACATTCTAAACCCCGCAAGGGGACAGGGCCTTGTATCTCACAGTAACATGCAAGGCCCGTTCTCTTTGGTGCTTGCCAGCATTCAACGTCACAGAATGCTGGAGGGCTGAAGACTATCTGATGTCGTCATACTCATCCGGCTCTATATCACGTAGCCAGCGTTTATTGTCGTAGTAGTTTGCGCTGGTCAAATCCATCTCCCAGGTTTGAGAGGCCTTGCTGTCGGCCTCATAAACGACCCAGGGACCGCGTTCATCGCCATCCGTGTAACTGCCTTGGGCCCTTGGATTGCCGCTGGGATAGTGAGATTTCCAGGCACCCACGCGTTTGCCCTGAAGAGCATCTCTTCCTGCAGTGCACTGCCGCCATCCACAGGTTCAACAGCCCACTGTCTGGCCACAGGGCTCCGATCATCCAGATCGTCGGTCTTGACTTGAGGCAATTGCCCCAGGGCATCATTGAATCGATCAAAGAATCGCTTGGGTGCCCAGAGTGGAATGTGCGGTCGATAATATCCCACAGCGAGAAACAGGGGGTTGTCACGTGTTTGCTTGATCTTGTTTATGGTTCAGTCTGTGATCTGTGTGTCACCAAAGTCTGAATCCGGCACATCAAAGGGCCCCCAATCGAACGACTCGCCTGCCTTGTCTTTTGGCTTGCGATCCGACGGCATGCGGTTCAGGGGCAGAACGATCCTGTGGCCCCGACCATCCTTGACCACGTGACGCGGATTATCCGTGCCCTTGGTGAACAGTTCCTCATCCGTATACCAGGTCAGACCATGGGCCTTGAGTCTGGCCTTCCAGGCCGGATAATAACGTTTCGCAAAATGCTCAATGCCGGGAATTCCGGGCCGGGTCTTTGCCCCATGCCATTCGCCCATAACCAGGTCTCCGGGCACCATGAGAAAGTCAGGATTCTCTGATTTAACAGATTCGAGAATGGTCCCCAGTGCCTCCTCCCAGCCAGACTGCACATAATCGGTATCCACGTTCAGAAAATCAGGCATACTCACAAAACGCCATGAGACCTGCTCTGCTGGGTATACGGCGTGAAACGAACAGGTCAGAATCAGAAGGGCCGCCAGGACTGTCGGTGTATATCGTCTTGTTTTAGTCATGCACATTTCACACCCTGTATCGAGCCAAAACTCATGCGGAACCGCCTGACACCACGATAATCTCAGGCCTGATCCCAGCCTACGAAAGCTCGATCCAGGCGTCAAGTACGAATAGGCCACCTGGGATCTCACCCGGGTCAACCACTTTGCCTGCGGTCAATCTGCCCTGCATGGCACGGGGATCAACACTGGACGTGCGCGCCCTTCCAAGTTAGAATGTTGTTTTCTCCTGAAATGACACAAAACAATATAGGAGTTGTCACGGTGGAAACATATAAAGAAAACTTCATTGCGTTTATGGTGGAATGCGGCGTGCTTACCTTTGGCGATTTTACAACCAAGAGCGGACGCCGCACCCCTTTTTTTATCAATACCGGCAATTATAAAACAGGGGCCCAGATGAGCCGTCTTGGTGGGTTCTATGCAGCAGCCATCAAAGATAATTTTGGCGATGTGGACGTGCTGTTCGGCCCGGCCTACAAGGGCATCCCTTTGGTGGTCACAGCATCCATTGCCCTTGCCGACAGGCACGACACGAATGTGGCTTTCTGTTTCAACCGAAAGGAAGTCAAAGACCACGGTGAAGGCGGCTCTTTGGTAGGGAAGAAACTGGTTGATAATGACAGGGTCCTGATTGTCGAAGATGTGACAACAGCCGGCACGTCCATCCGCGAAACCGTGCCTGTGCTTCAACACGCTGCCAAGGTAAAACTGGCTGGTCTGATTGTGTCTGTAGACCGGATGGAGCGTGGCACCGGTGAAAAGGGTGCCCTACAGGAGATCCAGGACTCCTTTGGCATGAAGACAGCCTCTATTGTCAACCTCGAAGAAATCGTGGGATACCTTCACAACCGCAAACTGAACGGCACTATCATTCTTGATGATGACATCAAAGGCCGCATTGACGAGTACAAAGCACAGTATGGTTGCTAGAAGCTATACCCCATAAACATCCGAACCTGCTTTAAACTCGGACCTGAGATTTTTCAGAGCAAAGAATCACACAGAACCTCTGTCTGCTGACAAATCATGTTTTATGTTGAGCTCAACATAATCAATGTTATGTGAAGCTCCATATTATGTGGAGTTGTGTATCTTCATTCCGATAACCC
>CAZBTJ010000219.1:0-6861 GCA_964494325.1 uncultured Pirellulales bacterium | reverse complement strand
TGAACATCCTTCCTCTGGCATGTTGTTCTCCTCACCCTCTTCGAGCCGGGGAACCCACCACTGAATAATCAGCGATTCCGACTCGTAAACACCCAATCTGTCATAGAGCGGGATAGTCAAACAACAACATGGCAGGATAGTACTTTACTATCGGAATTTATGGCAAGAAAGGCCATTCCATTGTAGGAAAATCTTTATCCATTTTGGGAAAGACATTTCATTACAGCCATTCAATAGACACCGCACAAGCCTGGTATGCCACAAGTACGAGACAAAACTTGCCATGTGCCACGGTAGCGTGGATAAACGAATGAAGAAGATGCCCAAAACCCTGTCATTTTCCCCTTGAGGAGAAATCTAAGACAATACGATTATCCTCCGGAATGATTCGAAAATCAAAGCCAGAATCGCCTGCAAATATCCCCTGTTTGGCTGATATGGCATAAGGCGCGTCCTTATAAATACAGGCCACCTTTTTACGGTCAATTTTGACAAAAGGCAGAGTGGCCTCCTTATCACTGGACAATTCAAGGAACCAGTTGCCCTTGATGTTGCCCTCTGCAACCACGCTCACGCAGGTTTCATTAAATGTGATAACGATTTCTCCCTCAGATGAATCCACTGGCCAGCGCACCACAAGTTCGCCCTCGGTGCTATCATCTACAGTGGGCGTGCCTCCCTTGATCTCCAACCCACCCACAGACTTGACGCGCAGCCCCGCAATAGTCTTCAGAGAACTCCAGTAAAAGCCATCCACAAAAGGCAGCGTGAGATAAAAACACTGGGTTGACGTGCCTCTTTTTGTGAGATAATCGGATGCAATGGTCTCGTCAAACAGATGGATATCCCTGAATCGCAGGGTCCCCTGGTCCCAAAGCAGATTGGCCCTGTAGAACCGCGAGTTGAACCAGACAGTCTTCTGGTCCTTCTCCGAATTGTCCTTCAAAACGGTCACCGAGGTGGGCGGAGTGACCTCGTATTTATCCTTAAACCATTGACCAGTCTCGCCCAGCGTTTGAACAGTGACTTTCCCTTCTTTCAACAAGCGAGCGATCATGGGCATTTGTATTTCGAACCCCTTGGCCATGCGCTTCCAGGCAAATGAGTTTTCCTGCCCGGCCTGGACATACCCGTACGCCATGGCCGCCCCCTCGACAAAGGTGTCAAAATACCACTGACACCAATCAGCATTGCCCCCGCCGCCTGTATACACGGGCTCAAGGGAAACAACACGTTGGTGATTGCCCCCTATACCCTTGTCATACTGATGAATGGGGTCACTGCCCAGCATCCTGAAGATGGGTACAGGAATTTGATTTTCAGCGTTCTGCGCTGGCATGTAGGCATTCTTCTTGCTGGGGTAATACCCCTGATTCCAATAGCCGCCCCACATAGTATATCCATCGGTCCCCACCTGGTCTTTGCAGTTACACGATGCCACAATCCCGTAGCGTTCATGCATATACTGCAATGTGTGGGCATCAATGAACCACGACCCCACTGACTTGGGATAGACCCCAAATATTTTCTTAAAATCCGCCATATAGGTGTCCACCAGTCTCTCCCGCTCTTTGGGCGAGTATCCGGTGGCAAACCCCACATCGGCATGCCAGTCCCACGGATAGCGTCCGCGCCATGTGTCACCCGTGTTTTCCACCAGGGGCTGCGGAATCTCCCACCAGGCACCAACCTCGAACATCTCTGAAGGCAATCCCTTGAGCAGCGTCTGGTATCTGGCATCTATCAACGCATCATACTGTAGAAGAAAGGTACCCTTCAGTTGATAGGTCTTCATGATCTTGACCTGCTCAACCACAGTCTCGTACAGCACATCCTCTGTGATCCAATCCACACGCGGTTCGCACTGTCGAATGAAGTTTATGATGTTCACAATGCGAGGCGAGCTGCTTGGAACATTGCCCTCCTTGGATAGACAGGTTTTGCCTGTCATGATCAAGCACAAGAACACACTGCACAAAACACGTTCTAGTCTCATTGTCGTCATGTTGCCATCTTTCTGTTCTGACCTCAATCAGTGTCTCCACCTGAAGGTATGAGGTGCGTTTCGTTATGGACCTCTATTGGGTTACATCATAACAGGACTTTTGCAGAAAGCCCTGCGGCGTACAGTTTTTGGTTTTCAGTTTTTAGTAAAACGCGTTTTTTATGCTGTAAACTGCCTACTAAAAACTGAAAACTTGAAGTTTGAAAAACTTCACTTATGACACACAGACTCAGGCGGCCCTAGGTAGGAGTCCTTGACGCCTCCGAAATCGATGATAATTTTGTCAATCACCACACCGGGGTCCACCATCCAGACCTTCAATCGATGCTGACCTTCCTTGGGCATGTCCAGCTTGGCCTTGAGTGTCATGAGGTTGTCTATGACATTTCTGCTGGTGCGCGATGCCATGATCGGATCTCCATCATCCACAGACACGGCCAAACGAACGCTATAATCTGCATTGATCGCATTGGACGGTATACAGTTGAACTGAACCGAGGCCTCGCCTTCAGTGAACGTGTACAGATCGTACTCGAGCACTGGCGATTGACTGAGAATGTCCTCCACGGACACGACACTGGGAATCGTCGGGGGCAGTACAGTGACCGAGTCACCGGTGCGCCCCAGGCCCTCAAGCACGTGCCATGCGGCCGGTGCCTTGTCGACCTTCTCGGCATAGTGTTCTGCCTCCATGGCCACATAACCATGGCTTTCCACAAAACCGGTGACTGATGCCACAGAAGGTGACTCGGGGTTGAACACGGATAGGGCCACCTCGAACACGTTGCCTGCGTCCCTCTTGCCCAGAGATCCTGCACGGAACGCCGCCCTTTGAGATTCAGACATGGTGTCATAGTCGGTCCACACATTGGACGAAGACGAGGACCAGGCAAATGTCACATGCCCGTCCTGCGATGTCCCCTTGGGTGCCCTGTCCCAGTCAATGGTCACCCAAAGTCTGGTTTCATCTGCAATGGATCCGGACGACTCGCTGAGCTGGATCCAGTCCCCGGACGTCCAAGCAGACCAGTGCACCACGCCGTTGCCCTTGTTGAAAAGATCGATGAATCGCCTGTCATCGTTGTACCGACTGAAACCCGGCAAATCTGAGTCATCGCCGCCTTCAAGGGCCATGCCCATGCGTGGCCCACCATTGCCCGGGTAGTCACTCACAACCGGCATGGCCCACTGCTGCCATTGCGCACCCCAGGGACCGGGCAAGGACGCCATATGGTTCCATTTGTCACCCACGGTGATCAGTTCGGTGTTGTAGTGCCGGATCAAGGCCTTGATCTCCTGCTCTGCCTGCTGGGCCTTGGCCGCGTACACAGCAGCACTGGCCCTTTCCTGCTGGCCATAGACCTCAGATTTGTGGGCATAGATGACCTTCCTGTTGTGCAGGGCCGCGCCCTTGACATTGTACACGACCATCTGGAAGAACGCGTCCTTCTTTTCAACAGGCAGTGACGCATACAGGGCATCTGTGTCCTTGATCAGCTGATCATAGGCATCCACCCTTATCTGAGCCTCGTCATTGTAATTCGTCAAGCTGAACCAGTCATAGGTATATTTCTGGTCCCGTCCCCTGTACATAACCATGTGCTCCGGTCTGCGGGCATAGCCCAGTTCATAATGCTTGGCCATGATCTTGGCAATGCGTGATGCATATTGTCTGCCGAAGTCCCTTGACGCCCAGGCCTCCAAAAAGCCCTTGGGATCATTCTGCTGGAACGCGGATATGTCCCAGGCCATCTGCATGAAGTGTTCGATGTTGATTTCAGCAGGCTTGATGTCACCGACATTGACCACCCAGAGGTCTCGAACATTGTAGTCGTAGGCCTTTTTCATTTCCAACCAGGTCAGGGCCAGGGGCGAGGTACACAGCCAGGGATAGGCGCTAGTGGCACCATTTAACCATTGAAAATGATAATAAATACCCGAACCGCCGGAACGCTGGCGTTCCCGTTCATTGGGCAGTTGGCGGATATTGCCAAAATTATCGTCAGGCCAACAGATGATCACATCGTCCGGCACCTTGAGGCCCTTGTTGTACAGGCCCAGCACCTCTGTGTAAGGAATCAGCATCTGGGGCACCTGCTCAATGTCGGCGTTGACCCACTTTTTGAGGATGGCCCGCTGATCCGCGAAGATCTGCTCCAACACAGGCACCGTAATATCAGACCCGGCCTGGTCATCTTTACCCCGTTTGCCAAGAGTGTAGACATTGTCGTACTGCCCGTTCTCTTTGGCCCGGGTCTCCCAATACGCGTAAATATGGTCTCTGTTCTTGACATAGTCCCAGGGTTCATCCGGGTATTCACGATCCCACTCAGCGCCCCCCATGTTGTTTCTGAGCATGGGTTCGATGTGTGACGACCCCATGACAATGCCGTATTCATCGGCCACGACCCTGTTCTCTTCGTAACAGTTAAAGGGCTTGGTCTGCTGATGCATGGCAGGCCACAGGAAATTGGCCTTGAGCCTGAGCAGCAGCTCGAAGATCTTGCGATGCGTGGTGGGTCCAATGCCCTTGCCCTCGGCCGGAGCCAGGGTATTCATGGCCCAGGGTCTCAGTCCCCACATCTCGTCATTGATAAAGATGCCCCTGTACTTGACGGAAGGCGATGTCTGGACAAACCGGCCAGCCTTGATTAGGATGGCGTCTCTCTTTTTTGGCGGCACATCGGCAAAATACACCCAGGGTGACACGCCCATCTGTTTGGACAATTCAAGTACGCCGTACGCCGTACCTCGTCTGTCACTACCCGCAATGACAAGGGCCCTTTTCACCCCCCTGAACGGCCTGTCCACCACTTGAATCAGGCAGCTTTCCCATTGGCCTTCAATCTCGGCCACATCGATTCTCTTGTCACTTATCAAGGCCTTGATGGGGCGACTGTGATCAATCGTCCCCACTATGACACAGATTGGCGCAGCAGATTTCACCCGGTTCTTGATGTTGGCGCTGTGCCCTGTCACCCGTTCAATGTCCTCTGAGAACAGACGCACGGCCAGACGCACAGTGTTGCGGTCCTGGTCATCCACGACCAGATCAGCCACTGCCCCATTGGCCGCAAGGCTGAACGCATTTCCCTGCCCCTGGACTGCCCGGGCATGATCCTGAACAACAATCTGCTGACTCCCAAGGCTGATAGAAGAAAATAGTACACATACACACAATAAACGCATCTTCATTTTGATTTCCTTTGTATTGTTCAATTTAAGGCAAACACCCTGTTAGTTTAAGCAAGTTCAACTGGGATTTCCACAGGGGAATTCCCGTTTCCTCTTAATATGTTCATCAGACTGCTCCAGGCACGGATCCCCCGCATCCTGTGGTGCATTTTTTATTCAGTCTAGAAAACCATATCCTGTGGGCATGGTCAGAATCAATAGGCTGGCCAATTGATATATAACTAGCTGTCATCGCGAGGAACGAAGCGATCTTCCGTTGTTTATCTAACCAACAACTAATAACTGTTTTTGACACGGATTACACGGGTTACACGGATTGGACTCGCGTTGCTCGAATTGGGTTACGGAAATCTCGTCCGCCCTTGCAAAGCTGCGCACAATATATCGATAAAATGCAAGAATTAACCCCTTGTCTCTGTAGGGGTAACCCCGATAAAAACTTACGCTTGATGACCATCCACCGCCTTGAATAGTCGGCATCATCCTGCGGAAGTTTCCAGAGCGTATGCAAATGATCCGGCAGTATAACGATTGCCTCTATCTCAAAGGGATGACGGCTCAAACACAACCGAAAGGCCTCACGCAACCGTTCAATCTCTTCAATCAATATAGACTGCCGATTTTCGGTCACCACCGTAAAGAAATACCTCGCACCCTTTTCATAAAGTCGACGATATTCCAAATCATTCACCTCATATTTCGCATATCACAAAACGTTTCGAAACGTATTACACCTCGTAGGATGGGCAAAGCGAAGCGTGCCCATCAATTGATATTTAATTCAATGATCTTGTTACAAACATCATCTCTGTTAAATTGTCTCCACGGCGTAGAGACAATTGGAAGTATTGATGAGCATTCCCGTTTGATGGGCACGCAGGGCTTTGCCCATCCTACATTATTCAATTGCGCAGGCAGTATCTGCGCAATGTTCTGGTTTGACGTCTCCAAAGATTGCGCAAGCACTGCCTGCGCAATCTCTTTGTAACTCACATAGAATTTGCGGTATTGCTCAAGAGATTTTTTTGAAAAGCCTTTGCCTAGTTTTTGAGTCAGTTTGCCTGAAAGTCTTGGTATCAATTCCTCAGCCATGACAAGCCCAGAGATTTAACAGGCACCGCCTGTTGAATCTCCGCATAGCTCAGATAAAACTCTCTGAATTTCCTTAGATTGGTCAGAGACATGCCCTAGATGTCAAGATTTTTGAGTCTGGAAGATAAGCGATCTATCAGGGCTTTTCCATACAACGCCACCCGTTCAGCACCACCCTGTTCAAATTCAACAATATACCAACCAAAGAGCCTATTAACGCTCTGTCAAGTCCAGTTAGTATGAAACAAAAGCTGAAGGCCGAAAGCATCAGAGACTCTGCACCTGGGGATGAGTGTAAAGTCTGAACTGTGAAAACTGAACACCAATAGCCAAGAACTGCCTCTTGGCCGCAAAGATGCAGAAAAAACGAACCACGAAACACTGCTTTTAATCCGCAGATAAACACCGATGTACGCAGATTAAAAACAATCAACAACCAAAAACCATTTCACCGGAAGACCGGAAGAGCCGAAGCGAATGCGTGGAGTCTGGCTTGTATGCGGGACCGCCGTCAATGCATGCATTCGCATGCCTCTGCTGAAGCCACAGATAAACTCAGATGGCTCTCG
>CAZBTJ010000218.1:0-6943 GCA_964494325.1 uncultured Pirellulales bacterium | reverse complement strand
ATTCATTTAAGCGAGGCTTGCCGAGCGATGAGTGTCACGGCTGAGGCCGGGGCGGTAGCACCTTGAGTCAATGAGTCATGGTGAGATATGAAGCCGAACACCTTTGATTCTCCCCACGGTCCGACCTTCTTACTTTCTTACCCTCTGATCTTCACGTCAAAGTTGCCTCCGGTGAGTCATGCTCCAATACTGCGGGGTCCGTTTAAATCAGTACGCGAAGCGGTTCAAAAGAAGCTGATGGCTGACAGTTGAACGCTGACAGCTGTTTTAATGTATCCCTAACACCTAACACCAAAAACTAAAAACCATGTTCTTCTACACTTTTCCCCTTGAAATTCAGGGGCTTTTCTCGGTACACTAAGAGTAATTCGTTTAGAAGGCGAAAACCCATTTTATAATTTCAAGACAGTTATCATAAGCGACGTATTTTTATCTCCTTTTGCCTTCATGTTCCCTTAGAGTGGCTGCATGCGCACGAATAGGCTCATTTTCGCGGGATTTACATCGATTTGCAGTCATTGGGCGGCAGATCCGAAGTGTGAAGTGCTAAGTTAGAAGTGTGAAGTGCGGGCATTTTTGATTTTTGATTGTGGATTTTAGATTTATTTTGAACCACAGAAGACGCAGAAATACACAGAAAGAAGACTCAAGAGGTAAGAGGGAAAATGAATGGCGAAAGGAACGATGCACTCATGAACCTAAGAATACACCATATGATAGCTGCAACCTTAGTGTTTTTGGCTGTTTGTCCAACTTGGGCTGGGGCTGTGATCTATGTGGACGATGATGCGCCTTTGGGGGGCAATGGGGCGTCCTGGGACACTGCGTATCGGTATTTGCAGGATGCGCTGGTTGGAGCTGAGGTCCTGGTGACTGAGGATTCAACAGGGGCGGTCCAAGGAAGCCGTGAAGTACGAATGGTTGCGTGTGTCGAAATTGGACAGGATGGTGATCCTTGCTGCGTTGAAATTCGAGTTGCTCAAGGGGGTTATAAACCGGACGAAGGAGCAAATAAAACACCCGGTGATCGGAGGGCTTCATTTGAATTGGGCAGTGGCCTAGCCCTCAAAGGCGGCTATGCAGGTTTGGGCATGCCTAATCCAAATGCGAGAGACATTACGTTGTACGAGACTATTCTTAGTGGTGATCTGGCGGGTGATGATGTAGACGTCAATGATCCGTGTGACCTAGAGAATGATCTGAGCCGTGCGGAGAACAGCTACCATGTAGTCTATATTGAGAACAGCGATGATACGACCTTGCTGGAAAGTGTCATAGTGACCGGAGGTTCTGCATGGACAATTGGAGGGCCGGGCAGAGGCGCGTCCTGGAAACAATACAGCGGGGGTGGACTTCTTTGCCTTTCCAGTGAGGGTCCTGTCATAGCTAAGTGTACGTTTCTTGCCAATTTTGCTGAAATGGGTGGAGGTGTATACAACTCTTCAAACGCGAAGATCATCGAATGTACATTTACAATGAATGCTGCCAGTGCTATTGGAGGTGAGGGTGGAGGCATGCTTAGCGGCGGAAAACCTGTCATTGAGAAGTGCGAATTTATCAGGAATTTGGCGTCTGGCGGGGGGGGGATGGCCGCTAATAATACTTCCGAAGCTATCATCATTAACAGTATTTTTGTGGAAAACTGTGCTTCAGCCGGTGGTGCTGCATGGTTCATATCAGGCTCTGAACAATTTAGAAATTGTAGCTTTATTAGAAACTCGGCCCTGGGCGGAGGGGCGCTAAGAAATGGGAATAATCGCCTCATACTGTTGAACTGTCTGTTTAGTCAAAACTTTGCGAAGGAACGAGGTGGAGCTATAGATAACAATGCCAACAAAAGTCTTGTTATTGAGGATTGTACCTTTGCTGATAATTCATCACCAAATGGAAACGCTATATCTCGGGGAGGCAATCTTAGTATCAATTCCTCAGTTTTTTGGGATGGAGGTCAAGAGATTCATGATGTATCACCTGTTGCTGTGGTATATAGTAATGTGCAAGGTGGCTGGCTTGGTGCAGGGAATATTGATTTGAATCCACTCTTTGTCGAGCCCGACAATGGAGACTATCATCTTAAGTCTCAGGCAGGGCGATGGGACCCCAATAACAAAACTTGGATTCAGGACGATGTCACCAGCCCCTGTATTGATGCAGGTGATCCAAACAGCCCCATCATGTACGAGTCCTTTCCTAATGGGGGTGTGATTAACATGGGAGCGTATGGCGGGGCCGTCGAAGCGAGCAAGAGCTATTTTGGTGGGCCAGTTTGTGAGACGATAGTGGCTGGGGATATTAATGGCGACGGTAGGGTGGATTTTGAAGACTTGGTGATATTGATGAGCCATTGGACGGAGGGGGAGTATTAAGTGTGAGGTGTGAAGTTAGAAGTGTGAAGTGCGGAATCGCTTGGCGATGCACGTTGATCAAAATCAATGAACCACAGAAGACGCAGAAATACGTAGAAAGAGGGCCATAGAAGGGGATAAACTGATGGGAGAAAAAATGCGAGTAGTACGAGCCAAAAGAAAAGCGGGACTCATTATTGTAGCGTTGTGCATGACTGCCAGTGCAATGGGAATCGGAACCGATCCTGTTGAAATCGTGACAGGCTCTAAGGAAGTCTCGTACCCTGCGATCTGTGTCCATAACTCCCTCTTTTTACTTGTCTTTATGATGAATCTCCTATAAGATTTATGTATTAATGCTTTGAATCTACAGAACAGTCCCTGGTCACCGATGGGGCAAGCTATGAAGGGTGACCAGTCAGAATTTCGTCTGCGGAAAATGGCCCGTAGTCAATGCTCAATGTTCACGAGATTTGAAAGGAGAAATCATGAACAGATTGCACACGATTCGCATGGTTTTTTTTCTTCTGGTGTCTGTGTTCAGCTTTTGTCCGGTCGTATACGCTGATTTCAGGCAACCATATCACATTATCAATCGGCCTGAAATCGACCGGCCGACCGGCGTTTACGCGGCGGACCTGGACGGCGACGGCGATCTGGACGTACTCTCGAATAGGGTGGCCTGGCATGAAAACGACGGGACCGGACAATTCGGCCCCCAGAAAATGATCTTGGCTGCTGGGGCATATTCCGTTCACGCAGCGGATCTGGACGGCGACGGCGACCTGGACGCCATCTCGGCTGGTTTTGACTGGATAGCCTGGTATGAGAACGATGGATTTGGCCAGTTTGACTCACAAGAGGTGATCTCCACTTCGGCCGACGGTGCACAATCCGCTTACGCTGCCGACCTGGACGGCGATGGCGACCTGGACGTACTCTCGGCATCGCGGAATGACAACATGATAGCTTGGTATGAAAACGACGGATTTGGCCAGTTCGACTCGCAGCAGGTGATCTCCACCTCGGCCAATTGGCCAGAATACGCTTACGCTACGGACCTGGATGGCGACGGTGACCTGGACGTACTCTCGGCGTCTCTCTCGGCGTCTCGGAATGACGACAAGATAGCCTGGTATGAGAACCACGGACCCGGTCAGTTCGGCTCCCGGAAGGTGATCGCCAATTCGGCTGATAAGGCATCCTCTGTTTACGCGGCGGACCTGGACGGCGATGGCGATCTGGACGTACTCTCGGCGTCTGACTACGTCAACTGGATAGGCTGGTATGAGAACGATGGATCCGGCCGGTTCGGCTCCCTACAGGTGATTTCGGCTGCTGGGGCACACAGCGTTTACGCGGTGGACTTGGACGGCGACGGTGATATGGACGTACTCTCGGCTGGTGGCGACAAAATAGTCTGGTATGAGAACCACGGTTCTGGTCTGTTTGGCCCGCAACAGGTTATCACCATGTCTGCCGATCACGCAACCTCAGTCTATGCCGCAGATCTGGACGACGATGGTGATCTGGACGTGATCTCAGCATCCGAGGATGACAACAAGATCGCCTGGTACGAGAACGACGGCTATGGCCAGTTTGGTCCCCAGCAGGTCATTACCTTGTCAGCCGCTAAAGCGAGATCCGTTCATGCTGCTGACTTGGACGGCGACGGCGACCTGGACGTTATGTCGGCTGGTGGCAACAAGATCGCCTGGTATGAGAATGAGTGATCGACAGAGTACAAGTCACGAACATTTGGCTGTTTGTGAATGCCGTAGAGCACGGGCAATCTGCTGCTCTGTAAACCTGCTCTTTCTCATGACTCTGATTCCATTTGAGTGCGATTCAAATGAATGTTGTTCGCATTTCAAATCGATCAGTTTTTGCGGTGAAGGCCTAGAAAAAAAGGAATGGGTTTTCTGCATGGAATGTCATTCTGGGCAATACAACCTTGCGAGTCTCAGAGCTTGATGAATCAGCCCTGAAGTGATAAAATTGTCTATGGTTTGTATAGAACTAATAGGTCTTTAACCAGTCTTCTTGAATGATGCGAAAGGTAAGGCCATGGATCGAGAAACCCAGTACTGGGCCGTTCTTCTGTTGATCTGTATAGCGAGTATTGTGCCCGCGTGTGCACAACCTGTGAGCATCAACTTCCAGCCGCCCGGAGAGGTCCCGGCCGGTTACTTGCCTGATTTTGGCGAAGTCTTTGGAGATCGGGGCAATGGATTCAGCTACGGCTGGACTGCGGACCAGTCAGATGAGACGGCCAATCGCCAATCCAGCAGTTTTGCTGATCTGAGATATGATACTATGGTATATTGTTTTCCAGCATCCAGCGAGGCCTGGGAGATCGCCCTTGAAAACGGTGTGTATGACCTGTTTATCGTGGGTGGTGATCCGCGTAATGCATATCAAAACAATACACTGGAGGTGGAGGGTGTGATCCTCACGGACCCTGATTTTGGTGATCGTTTGGATGAATACAGGATCGCGGTACCCGTTCAGGACGGACTATTGACGATTAGATCCAGGAGTAGCGATGGAACCCTCTGTTTTGTGGATGTTTCCAAACATGCGCCACGTATTTCGCCGTTTCCAGAGGATTCGTCTGACCGCATATCGCACGATGTACTGTTGCACTGGACGCCAGCCGGGACGGGTCAGAAGTACAATTTGTATTTTGGCGAGAGTTTCGAAGATTTGAATGCAGCAACAATTCCTGTTGCTGCCGGTCTGGATGTCAATACCTTTGATCCAGGGCAACTGGAGTTCGGCAAGACATATTACTGGCGCGTGGATGAAGTCAACAGTGTGGAACCCCAAGCAGTGCATCCAGGCCCTGTCTGGAGTTTTGCCACTAGAGGCTTCGTGATAGTCGATGATTTTGAAAGTTACAACAATTTCAGCCCGAATCGTCCATTTCAAACATGGTTGGACCATTGGGGATATAGCGTGGATGAGTTTTTTCCAGAAGGGCATTCCGGCAACGGTACTGGCGTCGGGATAGGGTACGATTTTCACCCATGGCTCGGATTTTCCGAATTTTCCCTGATGGAAGAGGAGATCACCATTCCACGCAGTTCTCAGTCTCTACCATTCTATTATGGTTATTCTAACTTTGTGATTTCACAAACGGATCGAACTTTTGATCCTCCGCAAGACTGGAGCACCGATGGCAGTCGAACGTTAGTGTTGCACTTTTATGGCAGAAGGACGAATACAGTCGGCTCCTTGTATGCCCTGATCAACGGCCAAAAGGTGGTGTATCCGGATAAAGAGGATCTCAAGCGAACCATGTGGCACGTATGGCCTATTGACCTGGCCACCCTTGAGACCAACCTTGAGGTGGTGACAAGTTTGAGTATCGGTGTTGAGGGCTCTGGAACGGGCCTTCTCCTACTGGATGATATCCTTCTCTTTCCGGAAACATACAGCTACGTTGCGGTCAAGGATCCCGGTATGGATGGTCTTGTAGCCATGTACACACTGGACGGGCACACGCTCGATGTGTCCGGTCATGGTCATGACGGTGTGGTTCACGGTGCGCCGACCTATGGAGGGGCGGTTGCTGACAAGGGCCTGGTGTTGGATGGCAGCGGAGGCCAATATGTGGACCTAGGCTCCCTGAACCCCTCAGAGGGTACAGGCCAGTTCACCGTGTCCATGTGGGTCAAGCGAACAGGTTACACCTACACCCCTGCGTATCAGGGCGTGATGGGGAAGAGGGACGCCTGGTCTTCTGAGGACATGATGTGGCAGATCGAGGTGAACCAGAACAATGGCGTGATCAGTCTGGCAAGACCTGACGAGCAGGTGGCTGGCAAGACACAAGGTTTACCACCCCGTTGGTGGGTACAGATGGGGGGCACACCCGACAAATGGGCACATTTAGGCGTGACATACGACGGCGATACGGCACGACTGTATGTGTCTGGTTTGGAAGCAGGCTCAGGTCCGTTCACACTGGGCCCGGATACAGACGCAGCACTGGTCCTAGGTGCATGCGGGGCGAATGGCGAAAACCCGTTCTATGGTGTGATCGACGAGGTCGTCATTTACGGCCGTGTCCTGTCTTTGGGCGAGGTGCGTTATCTGGCAGGAGATCGATGAGAATGTTTGTGTTTGCATGCACTCATTTGTAAGGAAGAACGTGATGTGTTATAAGACATTGTTGAGTTTAAACTGCATAGTCCTTGGCATATTGACTGCCATTCCTGCATCTGCCCAGTCCATACACATTAATTTCCAGTCGCCCTAAGGTCCGCTGTTAATGCAAGATTGAAGCGTAGTTTTGGCCTCGTTCCCGGTTTAACTCTTGCGAAGCTTCTCAAGGGGTTAAGTGTTGAGGAAGCCATTAAGGTGCTAGAGCGAAGAAGTGAATTGCTCTACGCGGAACCTAACTAGTTTATGGCTGATGAGTCTTGGATACAACTAAGCACAGAGGGGTACATAGGAAAGAGGCAAAAAAACCGGCAACCAACGACTCAATACAGAAAACGAGGTTTATTATGAAAACGCAAACACCATTCATCATCTTAGTGAACTTCATGCTTTTCATGGTTATAAGTCCTGTCTGGGCAGTAACGAAGCAT
>CAZBTJ010000217.1:0-6948 GCA_964494325.1 uncultured Pirellulales bacterium | reverse complement strand
TTCGTACCGGTAAAAATAGTTGTCGTCAACGGAAAGAATAGTTGACGCTGGTCAGCGACAGCCAATCTCCGTGATCCCCGTGCCTCTGTGCGAGATAAAAAGTTGAGTTTTAGTTCTTTGTGACTTAGTGGCCCTGTGTGAGATCGTGTTTTTAGTTTTTCTCTGTGCCCCTCTGGGATCTCTGTGGTTAAAACAGTTTTTGGTTCTTGGTCTTTAGTTTTTTTGTTGGTTGAACGCTACGCGGACAGTTTAACAAGCAAAGCCGGGTCGCTACGCTGAGGTGTGAAGGTTGAGGTGTGAAACAACAGCCGTTGGCTCTCTCAGCAACTTCCATCCGATTCCCGTCTAAATGAAAAGGCCAGTTTGATTACGATTCAAGCCGTCATCCAAGTCCTGCGGTGGACTCTGCGACCAAGCTTGTTTGATGAGTAGAGACTAATGCAGGACGACCTGTTCCTGACAGGTGGCACGCGTAGCGTGTATAACAGCGGTCTTTCGCATAAGCAAAACATCACGAATACGCGCTAGCCTTCATGTGTCTTCATGCCCTTCATGTCCTCCATGGTAAAAATAGGTTTTAAGTTTAAAGTGTTCAGTTTTAAGATCTGATTCGTGTAGATTGGTGAGATTCGTGGTTCAAAATAGTTGTTGGTTGGTGGTTTACTGTCACTTTGTGCCCTGGTGTCTTTGTGGTAAAAAACACACCGTACAAATACAAAAAAACATGACCTTTAGGTATCTGGTTGTTGCTGGTTCATTTCAATTTGAAAACAACTCGTCTCTACAGAGACTGGTTGCCCCCTATTCGACTCATGAACCCTACTGATTTTTTTGCTTTGCTCTTGGGGCTGCCGCCAGTATGCTTGTGGCGATGTTTGAATCGCAAACAACCGAGTTTCGTGGAAGAGAAGCATATGACAGAGAAACGAGATCAATGGAATAGTAGACCGGCGTTTATCATGGCAGCCGTGGGTTCGGCCGTGGGCCTGGGCAATGTGTGGCGTTTCCCGTATGTGGCCTACGAAAGTGGGGGTGGCGCGTTTTTGATCCCCTATTTTGTCGCCTTGTTTACCGCAGGGATTCCCATGCTCATCCTTGAGATGGGGCTGGGCCAACGTCTCCACAAGGGTGCGCCCCTGGCCTTTGGGTCTGTCAAAAAACCGTTGCAGTGGTTTGGCTGGTGGGCCGCAGGACTCAGTGCGGCCATTGTCATCTACTACTCCACCATTCTGGCCTGGGCCTGGGTCTATCTCAAACACACACTAACTCTGGCCTGGGGCACAGAACCGGAAACTTTCTTCTATGATCAGGTGCTGCATCGCAGTGGAGGCCCCGGTGATATGGGTGCCCCGGTCTGGCCCCTGATCATTGGCATGGCCCTGACCTGGCTCTGCATCTATCTCATTCTCCGAAAAGGCGTGCGAAGTGTCAGTAAGGTTGTGCTGATCACGGTTCCCCTGCCCATGCTCCTCCTGGTGGTACTTCTAATCCGGGGTCTCACGCTACCCGGAGCCATGGACGGCATTTCGTATTATCTGACACCAGACTTCAAGATGCTCCTCGAACCCAAAATATGGCTTAAGGCCTATGGCCAGATCTTCTTTTCATTGAGCCTGGCTTCCGGCGTGATGATTGGATACGGTTCATATCTCGGTAAAAAGGCGGAGATCAACAACAGTGCCCTGATCACGGGCCTGGCCAACTGTGGCACCAGCTTCTTTGCCGGATTTGTGGTCTTCTCCATGCTCGGCTATCTGGCCCATGTCCAAAACGTTTCCGTGGAAGACGTCACAACAAGCGGCACCGGCCTGGCCTTTGTGGTCTTTCCCACGGCTATCAGCCAGCTGCCGGCACTCAATGTCGTGTTCGGCCTGATCTTTTTTCTCACGCTGCTGACTCTGGGTATTGACTCGGCCTTTGCCCTACAAGAAGCCTTTACCACGGGGTTCCATGACAAGTGGCAGATTCCTCCGGAAAAGCTGGCCCGCTACTTTGTGCTGATCGCCTTCCCCCTGTCCCTGGTGTTTGTCACACGCGGGGGCTATTACTGGTTCGACATTGTGGACAAATGGGTGTGCGACTTTGGTCTGGTGATCTCCGGCCTGATCCAGTGCCTGGTCATCGGCTATCTGTACCCCATTCAAGAGTTCAGAAAAGCACTCAATGAACAATCTGAAATCCCGCTCGGACAATGGTGGATCATCATGCTGCGATTTGTCACACCGGCAGTACTCACCACCATCCTGATCATCAATCTGAAAACAGAATGGCTAAACAGCTATAAAAACTACCCAAGATGGGCCACACTCATAGGGGGCTGGGGCACACTCGCCATCTGGGTCGTCCTGGGCTACATCCTGTGGAAAACCCCAGCTAAGCAAGACCTGAATTCTGAAACCTGAAACCCGAGCCTTAAAACTTAAAACTCAACACTTAAAACTTTGGAAAAATTATGCCCATATCAGCCTGGATCATGTTCATATTCGGAAGCCTCATCCTGTACGGTGGCCTTGCCCTGTGCATAGGCATTGCCATACGTAAGTCAAAGAAGAAGGTGTGAAGGTAAGAACGTAAGAAAATCGGAAGAGAGGATATCCCTGTGTCACTTCTGGCGGCTGCAACACATGCGACGGACAATCTCGTACCCATTCAAATGGTCACCCTGGGATTGCTCATCCTGGCGGCACACTTGGGGGGCAAATTGTTCGACCGCTGCGGGCTGTCGGTTGCCACCGGACAATTGCTCGGTGGTGTGCTGGTGGGTCCCTGGGCCCTCCAAACGATTGGCCTGTTACCAGCGAGTGTCCCCTACGCCGAAGCTGTGGCCAGTTTTGGCTTCTTCATTTTTATCTTTGTAAGTCTGGTTGTATTCAGCATTGGGGAGGAATTACATCTGGATCGCCTGCGTCACGTGGGACGATCCACCCTTTTGATCAGCCCTTCGATGAGGAAGAAGCCCTCCAACTCATCAAGGAACGGGAGCAACTCATGTCCACAGACATGGGACACGGCATTGCCATCCCCCATGGTCGACTCCTGGCACTGGACCATCCAATCGTCATCTTTGCCCGTCATTAAGAAGGCATCGTCTTTGGCGGCATGGACAACTCCCCCTGCCACCTCATCGTTCTGATTCTGAGTGGCGCTGGCACGCCCAACGCACATATCAAACTACTGGGCGCCATGGCCCAACTCCTCGGCCATCAAGAGACCCGTAAATCCCTCCTAACCGCCGTCTCGGAAGAGGAGTTCTTTGGGATCATCCATAGCGCCGCCCAAGCTTAACAGGAGCCTCTGAAAGTAATGGGCTTAGCCTATTGTGGAAGTGTTGCGTCACAAACAGTGACTCTTCCTACTGGCTGTCGCTTTGATGGACAATCCTCAAAAAGAGCTGTCAGCTTTCAGCAATCAGCCATCGGATGAATGAAAAAAGCGAAGCGAAGCGACTTCCTTCCTTGGACATTGGATGTTCCGTGTTGGATATTGGGTGTTGAGAAAGATACGGCGCACTTTTAACCACAGAAAAAGCTGTTTGATCTGCGGATAAATGGCATCACGTTTTAGATGCGATTGCCCTGGAATCTACTCTGCAGGGGATTGCATTGCTACGATTTGTCGGTATAATCGAGATTGAGTTCGAATAGACTATTACTATTGGGAGTGTGACCCCTATGAAACAATTATCTCTTGGCGCAATGCTTGTCGTTCTGATCCTGTGTGGGAATTCATTGCTTGCCAATCCCTTGTTTGATACCCATTTCACAGGAAACACACTGCGTTTTGATTATTATCATACAGGCACGGCCACAGAAGAACATTTTGCCTTTGACCAGATCGTCAAGGATAGCCCCTGGGCAGGCAGCAAAACCAAACTGGTGGATGACCTGCGTTTGGGCAAATATCTGTTTGAGGTCAGAGATCTGACCTCCAAGACCCTGCTTTATTCCCGGGAATTTTGCAGTATCTATGGGGAATGGGAAACCACGGCCGAAACAAAGGGTCTATACAGATCTGCGCCGGGCTGTATCATGCACATCCGAACGGATTATTTCTGTCCGGCCTGTCAGCGTGCCATAAATCTCGTCATTGACCAATATACGCACTAAAGAGAAACGCCAAAATATAAAGGAACCGATCATGTCCACAAAACGCACGCACACCACCCTATTCACCAGCATTGCACTACTCGCTTGTCTCGCAGCAGTAACGCTGGGCAACGATGGTTCGACTTTCGAAAGTCACTTTCCTTCGCCAATCAATCGAACATGGATCGGGCCCGAATACTGGGCCAATCCACTTCAGGACTGGCAGCTCAAGAACGAACGTATTGAATGCATCCAGTCCGGGGGAGATCGAAACGTGTATCTGCTAACACGAACAGTCAACTCACGTCCGGGTGATCTAAATCTTTCGGTCACCCTCGGACAGTTGGACCCATCAGCCAGAGATCTCAAAGCCGGATACGTGGGTTTTAAGGTCGGTATTCAGGGCCAGTTCAATGACTATCGTGACAGTGCCGTACGAGGCGATGGATTCCGCGTTGGCCTGCTCACAGGGGGCCGGTTATTCATCGGCAAACATGATCCGTCCGTCATCCCCTTAAAACCACCCTTCGAAGACATCACACTTGCAATGACAGCCAAACCCAACGGCGATACATATGCCATCACCCTGAGCGCAAGCAACAAACAGGGCAAGGTCCTGTCTCGTGTGACACGTAACGATGTCAACCCTGACTGGCTGGCTGGCGGCATCGCGATTGCCTGTAGCAACGGCGTGGTCAAGGACATGCCAAAAACCAGGCCCGACATTGATGATGGCAACTGGGGCTTTAGAGCGGGCACAGCGAGAGGCGGCAATGTCAATTTCTGGTTTTCCGACTGGACCGTGTCAGGCACAAAGGTCGACACCTGCCCTGAGTGTGTGTTTGGTCCTGTGATGTTTAATCAATACACACTAAGCCATAACCTCATGAAGATGACAGCCCAGATGCCTCCGATCGGAGCCCGTGACGCACAACAGGTCGCCCTGCAAACAAAGGTCGGACGCCGATGGACAACCGTGCAGTCTGCGGACATACATCCTCTGTCACGCACCGCTCAATTCTCCGTAAAAAACTGGAAAAGCAGCAAGGATATCCCTTATCGTCTCGTATACCCACTTGAACAGCCTAATGGAGAGACAAAGGACTATTACCTAAACGGTACCATCCGAAAAGAACCCACCCGAAAAAAAGAACTGGTGGTCGCAGCGTTTACAGGCAACAACGATCTTGGGTTCCCCAATAATGATTTTGTGAGCAAAGTGGCAAACCACAATCCGGATATGCTGTTCTTTTCCGGTGATCAGATATACGAAGGCGTGGGAGGGTATGGTATACAGACATCACCTCTTCACAAAGCCTGCAACGATTATCTTCGTAAATGGTATCTCTATGGCTGGGCCTACAAGGACCTGCTAAAGGATCGCCCTGCCATTGCAATCCCCGATGACCATGATGTGTATCACGGCAATCTCTGGGGGGCCGGCGGCAGAGCCACCAAGAAAGGTCTGTCCGGTGCTGCGGCCCAGGATTCGGGCGGCTACAAATACCACCCAGAGTTTGTCAACTCGATTCATCGCACACAGACGAGTCATTTACCCGATCCCTATGACCCAACATCCATTCAGCAGGACATCAGCGTGTATCACTGCAACATGAACTATGGTGGTGTCAGCTTTGCGATTATCGCGGACCGCATGTTCAAATCGGCACCTGCTGGACTTCTGCCTGAAGCACAAATATGGAACGGCTGGCCACAAAATCTCGAGTTTGATGCAGCACAAAATGCGGATCACCCGGAGGCTGTTCTGTTGGGTGACAGGCAATTGAAATTCCTTGATGAGTGGGCCTGCGACTGGCGAGGCGGTGTGTGGATGAAAACCGTCCTGTCACAAACCATTTTCGCCAATCTGGCCACACTACCGAAAGATGAAATGTCTGATGCATCGGTCCCGAAACTGAGAATCCTGAACGCCGACGAATATCCCCCGGATGATATGCCTGTATCAGATTTTGACTCCAATGGCTGGCCACAAACCGGGAGAAACAAGGCACTCCGCGCCATGCGTAAGGGATTGGCATTTCACATAGCGGGCGATCAGCATCTGGGCTCGACCCTGCAGTACGGCATTGACGAATACAGGGATGCAGGGTTTGCCGTGTGCGTACCATCCGTATCCAATGTGTGGCCAAGGCGCTGGTGTCCCATGATCCCAAGCGACAATCCCATCGCCGGTCAACCACGGTACACAGGCGACTATGAGGATGGCTTTGGCAACAAAATGACCGTGCACGCCGTGTCAAACCCCCTCTTCACAGGCTTGAAACCCTCAAGGCTGTATGACCGGGCCACGGGCTACGGTATTGTGAAATTCAACAAAAGCAAACGAAATATCACCATCGAATGCTGGCCCAGATTGGCCGACGCCAAAACGGGGTATAAACAATACCCAGGCTGGCCAATCACCATTAAGCAGACGGACAATTTCAAAACCATCCCCTTCGGCTATCTCCCAACACTAAAAATCAAGGGCATGAAAGACGCCGTCATTCAGGTCATTGAGCAGACCACCAACGAGGTCGCATATACCCTCAGGGCCAATGGCAGCACATTCAAGCCCAAAGTATTCGCGGCCGGTCACTATACAATCAAGGCAGGCAATCCGGATACAGATCAATTCAAGGTCATAAAGGACCTTGAACCCACCAAAAGTCCAAACAAGAAAAACATCAGGATAAAATTCTAGCGGGACAAAAGAAGCTTTCAGCGTTCAGCTCTCAAGGGATTTAGGGGGCGATACTGAATGGCACTTTATGTTGCGCACAACATAAAGTGCCATTCGGGTCGGTACTCGGATTTAGGCATATGCCGCAGTGACATGTCATGAACACTTAAATCCGAGTAC
>CAZBTJ010000216.1:0-7062 GCA_964494325.1 uncultured Pirellulales bacterium | reverse complement strand
TTCCGGCTTGACCACGAAACGCGATAGACAGGGTTTGAGCCCCACCCATTGTCCAGTCTTGTGGTGCCGCGAACATCCGTTCAATTTGAGAAGCCACATTGCCGGAATTGCTGTAGTAGAACGGCATAGACTGGCTACTTCCAGTCAGCGTACTGGCCGTTTCCATGATCAGACCATTGTAATGGGGACTGCCGGCAGTCCAGATGTCATGGCCCACCGCAGCGCCTGTTCCATTGCCGCCATAGGCTGCTGGGAAAAACTCGTCTGCAGAATAGCCGATGCCATCAAGCCAAGCCTGGAACGGACGGTCAGGACTGATGTTATTGTAACTCTCAAAATCATCAACAACCAGTGCTGTCAATGTACTAAAGCTCCAGACAGGTCCTTCCCATACGGCCTTTGCCTCGGCATCGTTGACTTCATCCACACGCCAATAATAGGTTTCATCCAGCTTGAGGTCAAATGAACCTAGATCCAAGCTGTTCGTGTTGGTTGTCACGGAAGACGCCGTGCCATTGGTCACAGCATTGGGGTCAGTGCTCAGATAGATAGCGTGTTGAGCAGCATCACGACCGGCACGCCATGTGACCACTGAATTCGGAGATACATCGACTGCACCACTTGCCGGCACAGGTGTACGCACCTTAACAGGAATCATGGAAAACTGAACTTCACTCAGACTGTAGGCCTGCATAAAGCCGCCCCAGTTGTTTTCAATATTCAAACGAACCATCTTGGTAGCCACGCCGCCAAAGTTGATTTCATCATACTGATTATAAGTGGCTGCCCCTGAGGCACGACTGAGCTCATTAACATCCTCAAATATTTCCCAGGCTTCACCATCCATTGAATACTGGAGCTTGACTTGTTTAGCGCCGTACCCAATGAAGCCCTCGGCAGAACTGTTGGAGTTCCAAACCTTCATGGTATCCAGCTTTTTAACCTCATCAAACTCATATTGAATCCAGGGGTCCATATCGCCCATGGCCGTAAACCACATGGTCTCCGTGGCGATCGCATGTGTGCCATCTTCGCCCAATCCAGACCCATCGAGCGTCTTTTCTGGTGTGGAGTCTTGATTGGAGAAACTGGATGCTGTAGTGACAATGTTGGCACCAGCAATCTGGATCGAGTAGGGTTCAACTTCAAAACTCCAGATATCTCCTGGAAATACAGTGTAGTCGGGAGCACCATTGACTTCATCGACACGCCAAAAATAGGACGTGCCAAATTCCATGCGTGGAGGCTCAAAGTAGTTTACATCCTGATTCTCTGCTACCAGGGCATCAGCACTGGCCGTATTCACATCAGCAAACTCTTTGCTGAGATACACGGTATGGGATTGAGCAAAAGGACCAGGAACCCAAGCCAAAATAGAATCACGAACGACATCATCCGCCCCCAGAATAGGCGTGGGAGAGATTGCCGGACCTTCCTTCATGTCTGCTGAATCAAAAGAAGCGACGCCGTTATACAAGTCGGCAGACTCGGTTCCTGCAATCAGGATCTCTGTAGTCGCAAGGTTATCCGTAGAAATGACAAGGGAGCCCGCATCACTGGGAAGTCCGGTCACATTAAAACGGTTCGCGATATACCATTCGCCGGCTTTCCCTTCAGCAATCTGGGTAGAGAAATTCGAGCCATCGATACCGACGACTGCCTGCGGATCCGTTCCATCCGGCAGATATGACGCGATAACGTCGTTGTTACGACCGGTGATATAAATTCGGCCGTCAGAACCGGCAACCAAGCAACCCGGACGGCTAACCAGCGGAACGGGGAATTGAGAGTGTTCTGTTTTGGTTGCTCCGTCTATGACGATAAGAATGTTGCCGGTATTCTGGGCTAGATCAGGCAAAACGTAAAGTTCTTGAACGCCGTCGCCGGTGATATCCGGTCCGAAGTCACCAACCCAGGCACCGCCAGTAACGCTGGCCTCCCAGCTGCCCTGTTCAGTGTATCCGCTTGCACTGGTATAAGAATTAACCACGGCAGCGGCGCCTCCAAAGGTGTACAGGTCTTCAATCCCGTCATCGTCAATGTCAGGACCAAAGCAGATGCCGTAAAGACGGTGACCGATATTGGAGATATTGTCTCCCAGATACTCACCCGTTTTGCCGTCAAACTTCCTGCAATCTTGGTTATTACTGGTAGAGATGTACACGTTTCCATCGGGGCCGACTAAAATCAGAGTCGGCGTTCCACCCAAGCCTTCCGTCTGAGTCCAGACCACTTGACCATCGGTCTGTCTGAATAGAATGTTCTCTCCCGTCTCCCTTGTGACAAAGTCTTCTGCAGTGGCTATCCCGGCCAAGGCAAAAAGTAGCGTAACATAGATCAATTTCTTCAACATCACAATCTCCTTTCAAGAATAGTACACAATCATGTTTAAACAATTCAATCTCAAATTAGCCAACGTCGTTTCAGCATACAGGAATTAGATCCATTTTAACCCTGCCATACTAACAGTTTTTATCGTTGAGTTTAAAGGTAATTTACATACTCCCCGCATTATTTTACAGCGACACATGTCAAGTTCACCTACAGAGGCTAAGGGCGTTTTATGGCAATAACCCCTTTATTACCCATTAAATAGGGGATTAATGATAGTGAATTCTTCGTAGGTACCGAATTACCAGGCCATAATCGCTCATTTTAATTAACTGTTAATTTCCAATCCTCACCCAACATAGGGCCCACAGCCTTGGCAATATGCTCTGCAATGATACGGTTTCCTCCGGGGCTCGGGTGTACACCATCGCGATGCATCCATTCAGGCGTCTGCAGTAAAAGTTGGTTGAGATCAACCACAGATAAATTTCGGTGACCTGCCACGTCCAAGGCTACTTTGCGGTAGTCTGCGATCATGTCGGTCAACCCGCCCGCCGCATCGAAAAAGGTTTTGTCGTAACGTGTAAAATAGACCTCTTGCTTGATGGGCGGCAGTGTGCATAACACCACCTGGGCCTTGATCTCCGTGCAGGCCTTGATCATGGTCTCCAGGTTCTGCTGGTACTGATCAACGGGCACGTGGACCCGAGGTGCATCAACACGCATATCGTTGGTGCCAAAAAAGATCACCACCACATCCGGTTCATGAGCCAAGACGTCTTTTGACATTCGCCGCAGTGCCTGGGCCGTGCTGTTGCCAGCCACACCAGCCATCACCGTATCCACATCCAGTAAATCACCCATGATGGGGGTATAGCCCCTCTTGGTGATGCTGTCACCAAAACACACAACCTTGGTGCGTTTAGCTTGCACACCCCAATCCTTGTTGGGTTCTACACCCAGTTCAAATTCCAGTACTCCCCCTTGAATAAGATTTTTATGAGGCAGTAAGCAGATTTCAAGCGGTTTGCCATTCCAAGTGGCCGACTGGATGTAGACGTTCTCGGGCTGCTGGTTTTTGGCAATGATCGTGACGTTTTTCCCCGGGTAGTATTTCTCGTTGAGCGAGATAGTCACCTTGTCGAAGATCGGTGCCGTAATGTCATAAGCCGAATCGAGACCGCTCCCCCCATCAAACTGAAACAGGCCGATCGCCATCAAGGCACTCAGTGTCCCCAGTTTCCCCTGGTCCTCGTCACCGTTGTAGCCATTGTAGGGATCGGTTCCGCTCAAAGCGGCCGCTTGCACGGCGCGCACCCATTTTTGACTCAACCAGGGGAAGCCGATGCGGTTGAAATAATGTGCCATGCCCGCGCCATCCTCATTGGCATAATCCACCAAGGCATTGCCGTGCATTCGTCCCCGCAGGTGAAACTTGTGTGAAGCCGCGTCTTCGAACTGTTCATTGAGTTTTTTGGCAGCTGCAGCCGGGCCACCGAGCATCTCGGCCAGTCCCAAGGAATCGTGTGGTACATAAAAGGTCGTCACAGATGCGCTGGTCTCGCAGAACCCCTTCTGTTCAAAGGTCGCTTCTCTGGATAAATAATTCGGCATCCAGCTTCCATCGGGCATGCGTACCCAGGCTGATTGCTTCTCCGACCAGATCACGTGACGATAGTTCTGTGCCCCGGGACCAAACCTCTGCTGTATGTCTGTTCGTCCCAAGCCTTGGGCCATCTGCGCGATACACCAGTCATGATAGGCGTTGTACAGTGTAAGACTGGTCACAGCCTTGCCATGGCCACCGGAAAGCGAATTCCCCCAGGACACATACCCCTTTTTCTGGTATTCCTCATACACTGACGGCGCTGATTTTTTCGCGTATCCTCCGTAGTACCGCCCCCCTTGCGATTCCGTATTCTTTACCAACCCCTCCAGAGCGGTTTCGCAATCAAAATCCCGAATGCCCTTGGCATAAGCCGAACTGATGAAGGAAGCCGACGCATCGCCAATCATGACATAGGTATAGTTGCCACCGGAAGGACCGCGTGGCATAAGGCCGCCGTTTTTGTACATTGTGACAGAGGTATTGTAGAAATCGCTGACCCGTTCGGGACAGAGTAGCGGCCAGAGAATACTCAAGCTCCAGTGGCTGCTCCACAAGGAATCAAAGTTATGCATGGCAAAGGCCGGCTTGCCATCTTTGCCAGCGGGAATTTTGCGAACGATAGACTCTGGGCCGGTCATGTCACAGTAGGCACCATCGGCGTCACTGGCAATGCGCCGTCCCAACAGCGAACGCCATAGATCCGTATAGAACTTGGTCTTTTGAGCATCGGAGCCACCTTCCACGGTGATGCGGGAGAGATGAGCGTTCCAATCGTCCTTCGATTCGCGTACCACGCGATCGAAATCCCAATGCAGGCATTCCGCCTTTAGGTTTCTACGTGCCCCCTCGACGGAGGTGTAACTGATACCCACCTTCATCAGCACAGGCGTCCTGGCTGTTGTGTGGAAACGGACATACCCACCAGCCCCCTTGTCTTCCAGTTGCTCCACCCCATCTTTAACCTTACCATCCTCCCATCCTCCAAATGCAGTCATGGGCTGACTAAACTGAGCCACAAAATAGACCGCAGTATCTTTCTTGCGACGATTTGTCCCTTTCATTAAAGTCATGCCCTCAATCTCGCTGCTACCAACCTTGCGGACCCGAGCTTTGACAGTCGGACCATGTCCCAACAGGGCTCCCAGATCAAAGAGGATATAGGCATCTTTCGTCGTCGGATAGGTGTAGCGATGAAATCCAGACCGCACAGTAGAGGTAAGCTCCGCAGTGATCCCGTATTTCTTCAAGACAACCTTGTGATAGCCTGGACGCACCACCTCATCTTCATGAGAAAAATCAGATTGATACACATTCATACCCTGATGCCCGGTCATCTCCCCCACGATGGGCATCACAGGAACTCCGGACATCTGCCAGGCATGGATGTGGCTAAAACAGCGTATATGTTTGTCACCATACAAATAGCCCGATTTCCAAGAGCCCTTAGTCTGCGTATCCGGGCTGAGGTTGACCATACCGAAGGGGCAAGAGGCCGAATTGAAATAAACAACCACGTCCTCTGGCAGCGATTTATTGGGGTCTATTTATTTGACCTTCTACTGAGCTGAAGTTTCAGCGAAAACGAAAATCTAGTTTGTAATTATACAGCCATGGCACTCTCGGATCGATGTTCTCTTTCTCAAGTTTTTCAGGCAAATTCTGGTAATAAGTTTTCAGCCGTTCGGAGTTTGGAGCGTTATCCTTTTATCGATGCCGAGTGTATACATTTTCCGGAACCTTGAGCAATCTGAGCACCTCTTTTCGTAGGTTACTAAGTTTAGGATCAAACACCTGTATCTCACGGTCCGTCTTGTCAAGAAGACGATGACGTTCGATCAAGCTGAAAAGCCTACTGGCGTTATACTAAAAATTAGGGCAAGGTATTGTCAAGTGAAAAAAGAAGACAACTCAAGAAGAAGTTCCCAAGGCCGCTTTACATCGCATCGAAAAGCTACAGCACAAGATCACCTCCATTGACTTGATATGTTCGGGCAGTTTGATAGAGCGTATGAAAAAGTGCGGCAAGCCCAACTGTCGTTGCGCGAACGATCCAGACGCTCGCCATGGTCCTTATTACGAATGGAGTCGCCTGATCGATGGGCATATGGTCCACAAAGTCATTTCTGCCGAACAGGCCAAACAAGTCAAGTCTGCCATCCAAAACCATCGAAAATTACAGACCCTACTTTTGAAGTGGAAAGAGGAAACAATGTCAATTCTCTTTCAGGACAAAAACCGTAAGCCACGGTAAGACAAGGCGATAAATTCAATAATATTGGTTTCGCTTACTGCGGAATGTAAGGCCAGAGACGCAGTTAACATTGTTTTGAACGGACTTGGACAGCAACGAACAAAGCGGCAAGTAAAAACACCACAACCTGAACTTGAAGAATGGAATAAGTTGTCCGAAACAAACGTTTCGGCTAAGAATTTAAAGGGGTAATCAGTCAATGCTGATTATCTTGGGCAGCAATGATAATTAGTCTAAGTAATAAGTAGCGGGAACAAGGTTAAAGTGCCCTTCAAGGGTACGCCTATAGCCCCTCTCCGGGGGGCAAATTAATGCCGGGTTCTTTGCCCGGTTTTTTACTTACCCACTGTTCTGATACTACTTGACAGCCAGGAGGGCAATCTATATAGTTTTCCCATAATGCGCAGGCTTTCTGGAACCGAAAATAAACAAAGAGTTTGATCAACTCAAAAACAACGAACTCGTCTGTTTCATGAGAAATGCTGCCACGGACATGTGTTTAAATCCATTGAGAAAGTTAATGATTTACCCTGACACCTTTTGGCATAAACATACACGCTTCATTGAGATCACTCCTCAGGACTCAATCGTTGGCATGTCTTTATTGGAATTGGGGTCCGAGAACTATATGGCACTCACCGATCATGCCAATCAAATAATAGCCACGGATAATCATACGCCTGATGTGACTAAGCACTACCAGACAATAACAGAGAGAAAATTCCTCTCTCACAACAACGCGGATACCCTAATTCTGTCCGGCCCATCGGCAGGTTTCCTTTGGCAACACCGTAAACTTCGCCATGCCGTGGATATTGTCTGGGACGGAAGGTGCTTTCCCTATAATGTCAGTGCGATCCTGGCGGCGTTT
>CAZBTJ010000215.1:0-7091 GCA_964494325.1 uncultured Pirellulales bacterium | reverse complement strand
GACACTGTTGAGAAGCTCCACACAGGACCGGCCCAGACAGAGTCAGCCTCTGCCTCGTTGATTTCATCCACACGCCAGTAGTAAGTCTCACCCATCTGAAGATCAAACGAGCTAAGGTCAATACTATCGCTATTGGACGTGGCAGAAGGTGCAAGACCGTCAGCTACTTCATTGGGATCGGTACCCACATAGACAGTGCTTTGAGCTGCTTCACGGCCTGCTCTCCAAGACGCAACAGCATCAGGAAGAATGTCCACTGATCCAGAGGCGGGCTTTGGTGTGCGAGCCGCAACAGGAATGGCACTAAACTGAACTTCACTGAGGCTGTAGGACTTCAAGAAGCCTCCAAAGTTGCTTTGGATGTTCAACCGAACCATCTTGGCTGCTACACCACCCAAAACAACCGTATCATACTGATCATAGGTGGGGGCCCCAGGTGCACGACTGAATGTATTAACATCTTCGAACAGGTTCCAGATTTCACCATCCGTTGAATACTCAATCTGAACATTGTTCACGCCATAGCCAATAAAGCCTTCAGCAGAACTGTTGGAGTTCCAGACCTTCATGGTATCCAGCTTTTTGACATTATCAAATTCGAATTGAATCCAAGGGGTTGGATCATTCATTTCTGTGAACCACATGGCTTCAGAGGCGATATTGTGTGCGCCGCTTTCACTCAAACCAGACCCATCAATTGCTTTTTCTGGTAGTGAAAAGTCATTGGAAGAACTCGAGGCTGTAGCATTAATGTCTACGCCAGGGATTTGAATGGAATAGGGTTCCGCTGTGAAACTCCAGATGTCACCCTTGAACACAGTCTTGTCAGGCGTGCTGTTAACTTCATCCACACGCCAGGCATAGGTTTTGTCAAATTCAAGACGACCCGGATCAAACGAATTGGCATCCAGGCTGGCAGTCGGTACTGTCATGCTGTTGACGTCTTCGATGTTTTCACCCAAGTACAGGTTATGCTGGCCAGTAGTCTCGCCAGGTATCCATGAGAAATCGCTGTCACGGATCACATCTGTTGCACCGTCAGCAGGGTTGGGTGCAGTCGCCATGTTGGGATTGCCCAAACCAGCCATAATGCTCTGAACTTCGCCTTGTGTCAGGGCATTGTGATATACCTGAACATCATCAATGATGCCATCGAACCAACCGTTGTTATTCCACTGGCCGATTCGTGTGTCACCTGATGTGGCCAAAAAGGGAGTCGCTGTTTCTTCATCAACCATCTCGCCGTTGAGAAAAATTCTCTGTTGCTCGGCATCTATGTCGTAGACGCAAGCAATATGATACCAGACGTTGAGATCAAGAAGACCACCTTCTGTGACACAGTCATTGCTGTAGAAGCCCATATTGATGCCGCCAGTCGGAGGATTCCCAGTGCCGCCGAGTCGAATATGGAGACTCAAGCTGCTACTGCCTGCCTGATGTTGGCCAAAAGCAACATGTTCAGCGGTATTTTGATTCATATTTGTCCAAAAAGCCACTGTGAAGCTTCGGTTGTCCAGAGGGATGTGCGGGGCTGCCACAAACGAATTCCCTCCGCTGAAATCCAGGGCACCGCCAAGCTGTCCTGCGACCCAGGCGGGGCCGCCTGTCAAGACACCATCATACCCATTGCCAGTACTGTCAACAGCAGTATCACCGGCACCATCATTCAGGGACCAGTAAGCCACCAGGCCATCGGCGGCCTGTGCCTGAACACAAAACAGGCATCCTACAATTAGTAGATACGCTAACTTTCTAAACATGAGAAAACCTCCTTCAAAAAGAAATATGGACTACGGCTCGGTGAATTCTGCTATTCAAACCGTTGATAACAGGGCCGCAATAAACGCTTCTCCGATACACCTACCTCCAAAGTAGTATAACGTTCTGTTAGTTACACAATAGATTTAAGTATATTCCATTTAATCGGTGATATCAATGCCGGGTGTTGCGTTTGAGTTGCTTTTTTTTTAAAGGAATTGTCTATAGTCTCACCTCCAACTAGGTGCGTAGCAAGTTAGGCAAGGCAAAGCAGGGCATCAAAAGGGGTAGGTTGTGCGCAAACGTCAGCTATGACTCCTTCGTCTGCGGGTTACGCATCAATAATGTAGGTACAATTAGCAGGATGGTCACAATCAAGCAAACCCAGGTCACAAGCGTGTATGTCTGCTTGACATCATAAAGTAAACTGAAGAGATAGGGACCTAAAGCGCTGAATATCACTAGCAGAGATTGATTGAACCCTGCTATGGCCCCAAGGTGTTCTCTGCCAAAGAATCTCGGGCCTGACACGGTCAGAAGGACGCCAAAAAGGCCAGAAAAGATGCCATAGCCCAGAACAAAAAAGTATCTGGCTGTTTCATGGCCAAAGGCCAGCAGGCTAATGCTTGCGATCAACTGCCCCAAGGTACTTGCCAGAAACAACCATTTCAGCTCAATTCTGTCACTGATCCAGCCTCCGAGTACTGCAGACAATACGCTGACAATGCCGATGAGAGGAAAGACAGCATAGGCCTGATGGCGTTTCAGGCCAAAGGCATCACCTATACTGGTCAGGTGAAAGGCAAAGGCGGTCATGAAGAGGGCTTGCCACGACGTGACACTCGACATGGCCCAGAAGGGCATGGTGCGTATGGCCTGGGCCCGCGTAAACTGCCGATGGACTTCAAAGCGAGAGAGGGACGGGCGGTGTTTTTTTTGAGGAGTCTCTGGGGAAGTTCCGTCCATCGCAAGACCACATTGTTCTGGATTGTCGCGGTAAAAGATCAGGGCCATAAGTACCACGGCCGTGCCAGAGAATAGAGCCAGGCCGTAAAAAACCATTTTCCAACCATGTTGTTCAACGGCCGTATTTAGTAAAGTGGGCGACGTGTTAAAAGCATAGGCTGAAACCACGGTGCTGAGACCTGTGGCCAGGCCACGGTAATGATTGAACCATTTTGAGAGCGTTATGCGGGATACCAGAGTCATGCAGCCTTGACCAAAAAAACGGACCACAAAGAAACATCCAGAGATCGCAAGAATCGTAAATACCGGGCCTGTTGAAGCCTGTCCAATGAGATCTGCGTTGGCGAAAAACAGCAGGCCTACAGCAAGGCCTAATGAACTTAAGGCCATAACGGCTCGCGTACCAAGACGATCTGTCATAGAGCCTGCCAGGGGGAGCATCAAGCCGCTGGCCAACGTGCCCAACATATAAGCCAGGCTCAGTTGCCTGCGAGATAAGGTCAAGACCTGCATCAGACTTTCTGTAAAAACACCCACACCAATGGTTTGACCCGGTGTACTGGCGATGATGCCCAGCGTGGTTACCACCACAATGACCCACCCATAGAAAAAGGGAAAAGCCCTCGGAGCAAAGGGGAAGGATGGCCATGAGAATGGCTCAGATTTTCTCTGACGCCTGTTCATATACGTTTTCCAAAGCGCATAACCCTATCACATCAGAGCGGCAAGTCAATCTCAAACTCCCACTCGCAAATAATATGAGAGACAATAATAAAGTTTACAGGATAAAGACCCGTGTGATGCTCTAATAGGCGAATGGTTTTCCCGACGCGACAGCTCGCTACGTATGCTCATTCACTCTTACGCCTGATACGCAATGGGGACAAGGCACATAAATCTAGCCGCTTGTGAGGCAGAGCGGTTCTTGAATTGATGCATTTCATTGGGCAGAACCAGCAGGACGTCACCCGGTTTGACAGGCTGTTCGCCCTGAGGCGTTACCACGGCCAGATCCCCTGTCAGAATCATCACTTCATGTTCAAAATCATGTGAGTGATAGGGCGTGTGGCCATGGGCCGCCAGTTCAAAAATACGCATGGCCACGGTGGGGGCCTTGTCGTCAGGACCCAAGAGGACCTGAACCTTGGCGTCTACCGCACCTTCCATTTCAACAGGGATTGGTGTGACCTGATCTTGACTTTTAATGATCATTTGTAAGCTCCAAAGATAATCACACTGCTTTTGTCTGTTGATTGGTTATCTGATGCAAGTTCTAAGCTCATCAGGGCCAGATCGATTGAAGCTCAAAGACGCTCATCCGTTTTACGTTAACAGGGCCCTTGCCGAAGAATGCAATGCCTTTCGTGTCGCTTTCATCCGGCAGGCAACGCATGGGCATGTAGACCTCGCCCCGATTGGCAAATATTTCAATTGATGTGCGATCCACCAGGAGTCTAAGCCGGATTTTGCCCTCTTTGGGCTGGACCGGGACTGAACGCTTGCCAAATGTCAGGGTATGCTTCTCCGCGTTATAGATCAATTCGCAGCCGCGCAGGCGGAAGCCAAAATCACTGTCGCCCACTTCAATCTGGGCATTGATATCAAAGCAATCGCCCCGAAGTCCCTTCAGAGGATTGTCACCCGCCTTGACCATCTGATCCTTAATGAGGGTCCTGTCCCCGCGTAGGTCCTTGATTTCCTTGACCGGATAGGCCCGCATGCGAAGACCGTCAGGCGTGTTATGCAGAGTCAGTTTGACAGGAAACAACATCATCTGATTAAAGGGCATGCCGGGCGTGGCAACCTGTCCCCAGGCTATCTGAACGCGTCGATCATCCGGCATATTGTTGAAGGTCTGGCTGGCATAAAAACAGTCGCCGTGATGAAAACGGATGGTCTCCGTGTCGGGCTTAAAGGCCTTTCCATCAAAATCACCAATCAGATACTCACCGCTGGCCCCATAGAGAACCCAACGGGTATCCTCCTTGTCACCATCCACAGGTAGTTCAAAGAGTTCCGGACACTCATGGAAACATTTGAGACGGCTGGTTTCAGTCCAGGTCTTCAGATCTTTGGACGTATAGAATCCCATTTCCTTTTCGTCAAGATACAGCACGATGGACCATTGCTGAGTCGGCTCATGCCAGATCACCTTGGGATCACGATTGCCGCCGCGTATATGGCTCAGCACTGGGTTGTTGGCGTAGGGGGTCCAGGTCCGACCGCGATCATTGCTGTAGGCCAGGGACTGGGTGAATTTATTGCCGGCGTCACGTGACCACTGGTTCGTGCCCCCAGCGGAGGTGTAGATACAAACAAGGGGATCCTCTGATCCGGTCTTGAAACCCGTGGTGTTTTTCTTGTCCACCACTCCAGATCCGGAGAATATGGTGCCCAGAGCGTCAGGATGAATGGCATCGTCAAGCTCTTGCCAGTGGATCATGTCCTTACTCACGGCATGGCCCCAGGTCATGTTGCCCCAGGCCCAGCCAAAGGGATTGTGCTGATAGAAAAGATGGTACTCGCCGGCATAGTAGAGCATACCATTCGAATCGTTGTTCCAGCCTCGTCTAGATGTGAAATGATACTTGGGACGCAGACGCTCTGTGTAGAAGCTTGCGGCCTCCTTGAGTTGATTCGCCTGAAAGACCGAATCCAAGACCCTGGCCTGGCCGCCGCGTTTGCCGGCCAGTGTCAGGGTTGCTGTTTTCCCCTTGAAGGGACTCACGTCGAGCCAGACCCAGTAATCCGGTTCTGCCTCAGCATATTCAATCACAAATTCCCGTACCAGTTTCTTGCCAATTCGGACACGAAGCAGACGCTTGTCTGCACCCTGCTTGACCGGAAGCTGCAGGTATTTCTCGGTGAAGGTCATAGATCGCTGCACATCCACCACAGGCACGTGATAATTGGTGTCACTCTGCACAATATGATCGATATTAATATGGCCCCAGCCACCTTTTTGTGTGTCCACGATTTCAATGACCGCGTTTTGCCCCTTAAATTTTGACACATCCCAACTGGACCAGTCCAGGGCCTCAGTGCCCCCGGGCTGCCCATTGGGGCCAGTGGCTGTACAGACCTTTTTGTTGTCTACCAGGAGATTGATACAAGTCTCGCCTGGATGCTTGCCGCCCCCGATCAAAAAGTTGATGTACTTCCTTTGGAGGGTAAACTGGGGTGACGTCAGCTTGCCCGTGGTATCATCGCCTCCATAAAAACTGTTGACCAGTTGCTTACCCTTAAAGCCACTCATTTCCATCTGCCCGGACAAGGTGCCCTGAGCTGGCTTTTGGCCAAAGGCCTCTCCAGAGACTGTCCAGCCCTGGTAATCCGGCCCCTCAAAATTCGCCACGAGGAGATCATTCGCTGCTTGGAGTTGTGTCGTGAAAACCATCAAGAAAGCCAGTGTCAAGGATCGAAACATAGCCATGCTACCTCCAATTATTGCTCGTTGATTTGATCTTGTCTAAATCTATGTACTTTACCAGCGTATGGGCTTTTATTATTCAGATTATCATGGGAAGAGCAAGGTTGTTTTGCTTTTTCTATAAACGGATTCTCAGTTATGGCCTGGGTTGTGATTGGGTATACCGTTTGAGAATGCCCAAGATAATTGGCATCCTGCTCACTCTGTGTGTTTTCTTGGCCCTTGGAGCTTCATCACAGCCTCTTTCTCCTTTCTGTGATCAAAATATCAACTACAAGCCACAGAAGACCTTACATTTGTCATAGACAGCCACAAAGGTCGCGTATGGCGTGCGTATTCATCAAGGAAGGAATTCGCCGAAATGAAGATAAATACCCACCCTCTTCCACAAAGCACAAAAACAATCGCTCCCTCGGACGCAGATCAGCTTGGCAACTGATCTTTGCGTTCAGTCCTCCAATTCCTGAAAAACTGGCAGAACTGAAGGCTGAAGGCCGAAGTGAAGAGGAAAGTCCGTAGCCATAGGCGAATTGGGTTTTGTTTCGCACGTCTCGCTTATGACCGTCGTGTTTGTGTGCTCAGAGAGGCCCAGCCAAACGGTGCTCGTGCGTGTAATCGAATTTTTCATGTCCACCGAAGAAGACGCAGAAGGACACAGAAATATCCGTGACGTTGCCACTGACTGGGTTCTAAACAAACCCACAAATCGACAGTGTCATCTCGAGGCATCGAGAGATCTATGAAACCGGTCCACGAAGTGGTTCAAAAAAAGCTGAGAGCTGACCGCTGAAGGCTGAAAACTTTTTGTTGCCACAGATTACACGGATTACACGGATTAAAAACGAACAACGAACAACTAAAAACTAAAAACTGCACATAGACAAAAGGAAGAGGACTATATCTGCATTACAGACATTGCCCGATACAAGAATTCTGG
>CAZBTJ010000214.1:2372-7107 GCA_964494325.1 uncultured Pirellulales bacterium | reverse complement strand
CAATTCAGTCGTCAGCTCTGCCACAAATGGATCTGTCTTTTCACTGTGACTGTCAACGCAGTCACTTTCATAAGTTAGTAATACCGGCAGGCATGTCCGCTTAAAGATCGTGTCCAGTGAAGTGCGTTTGCTAATGAGTTTTCGGAGTTCTTCAGAATGCTTCCAACTAGGATCAATCTTGGACTCGATTAAGATAAACTCATCTCTCAAATAGTCACGATCAGTATGTGCTTGAAGTTCCGCAGCAACTTTATTGATAGCATCGCTAACATCTTTATAAAACTTTACCTCGCCCAACCATAGTTCGAGTTCATCATTGTTTTCTACTATATGAACAGCATCAAAACCCTTTACGGTTTCATTAGTGGCTGATTTGTAATAAATCTTACTGATTGCTGGCTGTGAATCGAAGACTTCGCGAATTAAAGCATGCAGTAAAAGTTCCCCAAACTCACCACGTTTCTGATACTTCTCTGTGGTGTATACGGTCTTCGCCGCCTTCTTTATCAAACGCAAAGCAGTGGCAGAATTGAGGTCTTCAAGATCAGAGTATTTAAGTGCAAATTCAGGAAGCCACTCGAAAAGATAGTCAGCCATTTCTTCATGTCGCCATTCTCCCCCTTCATATCCAGCAGAGGCTCCTGTAAGCCCAGGTGACCGAATGATGTCGTGAACAACAATGTCAAAAAAAGGCTCTGGCTTCCTTGCGAATACGCTCATGATCTTGGACACTCCCGCTTTCATTCCAATAATGACGTCACACGTTTCTTACCCCTAAGCAGATCTTGCATAAGAGCTGCCTTGAGTGAACAGAGCTTCTGAAGACGCCTCTCAGTATTGCTTAGAGATCCCTCAAGTTCGTTCAATCTATCAGCTACTTCTATTTGCTCATCCTTCCCCGGTAGACCGAATGCGATTTTCTTCACTTCCGCAATATTGATGCCCTTTACAGCTTGGCCAAGAGTGTGGAGCAGTACCTGATCCTGCACTCCTTTGGACTGCATAAGAAAATAGAAGAATGAGTTTGAGTGTTCATTCTTTAGTCTCACTCTCGCTGTATCTTGGGTTATGTTGGCCCCATTCAACTCCAGCGGAACCAATGCGATTCTTCCCGTTGTCCCCCTGATTGTGATAAGTAAATCGCCTTGCTTGAGTTTGGATCGCTTATATTCCCGATCGATTCTGGGATCTGTTAAGAGTAGCGATTTTTGAATAATTCGGCCACCAATAATATCTTTTACCTTGATGACTGGAATCCCATTGTCATATCCGGTACCTGGCATAAGAATTCCATAGCAAATTGGAGCGTTATCTTTGACACAACTGTTCAGCGTCTTCACTTCCCACTCCACAGGAATTCTCCCCAGAGGGGAGTCTTTGAATTGATGGGTTTGTGCAGAGCGGAGGTTGCCGTGTTCGTCGATGCCGCGTGTGAGGAGGTCCTGCATCAGGCCGGTCTTGATACGCTGCTGCTTGGCAATGGCTGCTTCGGTCTGTTCAATCGCCCGGTCCACTGTCGAGAGAATCTCGGCGATAACTTTTCGCTGTGCGCCTGGCGGCCATGGTATCTGAAAGGAACGAAGCTGTTGATAGTTCAATCCCTCACGATTGCCCCCTGCATTAAAGCGAAGAACCTGATTTTGGCCGATAAATGAAGATAGGACGGTAGATAGAAACATGGCATCATGAGCACATGGTTTTGATAGACGTATAGAACAGACATGCTGATTGACATTTGCTAAGCCTATTCCATCAGGGACTGTGCAACATCGACCAATGGAGGCACCCGTAATATTAAAGAGGACGTCCTGCGGGAATATCTCACTTGCTTGCATCGAATCATGCGTCTTCTGATCAATGTAGGCTACATCGCTAAGATCCAGTCCATTAAAATGCACATTCTGGCTTCTGACAAATAGCACGCCCTCATGTGTGTATACTTCACTTCCACCTCGGGGAGTGACTCCACTTCCTACACGAACTGATAAATCATCAATGGTCTTTAGTTTCCAGTCTTCAGGGAGTTTATCTTCAATGTCACTCACTTCACACTTCCCCCTTCCCCCTTCAAACTTCTCTTGCCTTTCTCCGTCAACCGATACTTCTGCAAACGACTGTGGGGCTTGTCCGGGAGGGTGTATTCCAATAGTCCCTTTTCCCGCAGACTGGGCAGCGCCTTACGTATATTCCCGCTCAACTTTCGATGGCCCAGTACCTGAGCAATTTCTCCTGATGAGAGCGGTTCGTTAGAGCAGGCCTTCAGGATACGGAGTTCGACTTGTGCCTCGACTTGTGCCTCGACTTGTGCCTCGACTTGTGCCTCGACTTGGGTTGTGCTATCACCCACTTCCCCCTCCTCTTGAACAAAAGACGGCCTGTCAAAGCTAGCGATGAAGATTTTTGCTATTTCCCAAAATTTTGCATCGGGCTCGTTTTCCAGAATGAGCGGCATACCCCGGCCCCAGGCCTCCACCATCTGGATACGACGGAAAAGCTCGGCAATGAGGGGATTGCGGCGTTTGGATACGTTGCCCTTGCGCATTTTTCTGATAGTGAGACCATCATAAAGACCGCCCGGGCTGCGAATCTCCACACGATCCTTGAAAACGGCGATATGGATGTAATCGGGATCACGGTAATCGCGGTGACAAAAGGCATTGATGACAGCCTCACGCAGGGCGGCTGTGGAGATCTCCGGCACGTCTTCGCGATACAGGCCGTTGAGTCGCATGCCAATATGGATATTCTTGAGGATATACTTTTGGGCTTCCTCAATCAATTCCAAGATATCTCCGTCAAAGTCATGTCGGTCAATAATGTGACTGCTGGTGGTGCCGCCGAATACGGCACAACGCAGTTGCATGGGCGGTGTTTTACTGAAAAACAGTCGTGCGGCATTGACAAGCTGACCGTCCCTGATCAGGTCCAACTTGGTCAGGGCATTGGCGAGGGTGTCCCAGGCCAGACCGGCACGCTTGACGAATTGCCGCACCTTTTTGCTATTGAGTTCCTTTATGGCACAAGCGCAAGGCTCATTGTCCCAACGCAGGGCTTCACGGTTCTTGTGCAGAATTAAGGATTCCAATTCGCGGGCCGTAAGTTGCCGGTCTTCATCGGCCACCCGCATATAGGCCCGACCATGGGCAAAATAGGGAACCGCTTTACCCGAGAAACTCACCTTCACGCAGGTTTTCCCTGAAAGCGTCTCCTGCGTGATTTTGGGAAACACCTTTGGTTCGATGTGCGCGGCAACAGCCTGCGAAAGATCACGTAGTGTCTTGTCTGTGACAGTTAATCCCTGGATGGCACCGTTGTTCTTGATGCCAAACCATAACTCCCCAGCCCCGTGCTTGTTCAGGATGGCGCACATGGAGACCAGCCCGACTTTGAGTTCAGCCAAACTGGCCTTCAACTCAACGGTTTCACTCTCTCTGATGACCTTTGAACCTTTCATAACAATCCTTCGCGTCTTCGCGCGACATAATTCGATTCCAACCGATTCACTTCACACTCTCCCTTTACTCTTCACACTTATTTCAAGATACCCCAATCCCTTAAGAAAACCATCTAACGTTTCCAGGGTATCGGCTCGTTCACTCTCCAGCTTGCGGCTGGAAATCGCATACTTATCCCAGAGGTTCTCAACCACCTGAATGAGTTCTCGCTTCTCGGCATTGAGGTAGCGCTCCAGTTCTGCGTTGGCAAGACAATAGAGCTTTTTCAAGATGAGCTGACGGGCCTGCTCTTCGGTGAGTTGGCCATTGATCTCTTTTAACAGGCCATCGGTCTTGGCCAAACGGGCCTCCAGTGCGGCCTTGTCCTTGGTTAAGTTGCCAATCTTCTTTTTGTCGGTCTTGTCCTTGGGATCAAGTGTGGTCAGTTGGACATTGACCTGCGCAATCAAGGTCTGGCTCTCGGCCTTGAACTCTTCACCACCCAACCGCTTGAGTTGGAGCTTAAGGGCCAGTTCGTCGGTCTTGGTCTTGAGGTCGGCCTTGGCTTCCTTGGTGTCTTTTTCAATGGCTGCGATTGCCTTGGCTTGGGCTGCAAGGGCCTTGCTTTCCTTCTGGGCCGATGAACCCGAGCTGTCCTTGAGATCGTCGATCAAGGCCTTGAGGGCCTTCTTGATTACCGCAGCAGAGATCTTTTCACCTTCATCGGGTTCATAGGCGGCCACTTCCTGCGCACTTTCCACGGCCTCGGCCAGTTGGCTTTGCAATTCGCTGATGCGGGCCTCCAGGGCCTCAATGGCGTCAGCCTCGGATTGGAAAAACTCAGCAATCAGGTACTCATCCGGAATGAGACTATGGTGCCAGCCTGTGGAAATGATGGTCTTGAGGTCGTAGCGGATCTGCTGCCACCAGTTGACAAAGACGCCGGCGCTCTGGAATTCGTCGAGCACCTTTAGCGGAATAAGTTTGTCCTTGATCGTGGTGAGCAGTTCTTGACGCACCTCAGGCATCTTCTTGCCGTCACGTAGTTGGGCAAAGTCATCGCGGGCCACGGTCCACCAGGCTTCCAGATGGTCATGGTGCGTGGCCAATGTGGCCTTTAGATTGTTATTCTCCTCCAGTGTGGTCTTAATGGCCGACTTATTGTCAATTTTATCAACAAACGCCATATACCCCGGTCGTTCATCTCGAAACAACCCTTCCAAAGACAAACCAAACGCCTTTCTTCTCACTTCAAACTTCACACTTCGGACTTCTTGCTCGGGGATTCCCACGATCAAGTG
>CAZBTJ010000214.1:0-2362 GCA_964494325.1 uncultured Pirellulales bacterium | reverse complement strand
TGGCAGGATCAATGTCGAACTTGTCAAAGTCGGTTTGTCGGGCTGTGACCTCTGCCTCAGGGATGCCCCCTATGAGATGGGCCTGCACATCCTCGGGTTCGGGCTCTGGGGTGTTGTCCACATAACGACGGATGTTGAGGTTGTAGTCGTGGGTATTTACGATCTCGGTCTTGTCCACGAGTCGACTATATTTGTCGATCTCCCGCTTATGGGTAAAGACCGTGTCGATCTTTTCGATGTCTTCCGGACGCAGCTTGTTCTGGTTCTTGCCTTCGGCGTATTCACGATCGGCATTGATGAACAGGACCTTATCACGCAAGGCTTCTGATTTGCTTTTATTCGCCACAATCACACAGGCCGGGATACCCGTACCGTAAAAGAGACCGGGCGGCAGACTGATAATGGCTTCAATGACATCGTCATTAATAAAGATCTCCCGGATCAGCTTTTCCTTGCCCCCGCGAAAGAGCACGCCATGGGGCATGATTGTGGCCATGTGTCCATCCGGCTTGAGACTGGCCAGCATGTGCTGCACAAACATGAGGTCGGCCTTCTTGCCCGTCTCAGGGCACCATTCGCGAAAGCGATTGGGGAATTTCAGGGTGGCCCGACTATAGTTCTGCGAAAAGGGAGGATTGGCCAGCACCCGGTCGAACTTGCGGATCTGTCCGTTTTCCAGGATCTGGGGATCCTCCAGGGTATCGCCGTTTTCAATGGTGAAGTTGGTAATGTTGTGGAGGATCATGTTCATGTTACAGATCGACCAGACCGTGCCATTGGAGTCCTGGCCAAAAAGACGCAGGTTATTGGCATCTTGGCCCTGCTCTTCCACATACTGATGGGCCTGAATTAAAAAACCACCGGACCCTGCTGTAGGATCATAGATCTTCTGGCCCACTTGGGGTTTGGTGATCTGGACCAACAATCGCACCACTTCAGCAGGTGTGTAAAACTCCCCGCCCTTCTTACCGGCACTGTCGGCAAAAAACTTGATCAGATATTCATAGGCCGCGCCCAGTAGATCAGGAAACTCAAAATTGTCATTAACCAAAACAAATCGGGGTTGATTAAAGTGATCAAGCAGAAGCTTCCACTTATCGTTTGAGATTTTGGTCTTGCCCTTCATGGCATTAAAATCAATATTGTTCTTGAGCACCCCAGCCAGGGCATCGTTCTCTTCTTCGATCGCACCAATAGCCTTATTGAGCATATTACCAATATCATGCTTGAGGTCCTTAAGAGCAGGTACTTCATCTCCATTCTTATCGACCCAGGATTCATGCCATCTCGCCCTAACAGGCACAAAGAAGGTGTCCCCATAGGAGGTCTTTTCCTCAATGATCTCCTTGTAAGCCTCTGGATCAGTGTCTCGCAAATGAGCGTAGGTCTTTTTGACCTTTTCTCGCTTGACATCAAACTCATCGGACAGCCGTTTAAGGAACAGCATCCCAAAGATAAACTCCTTAAACTCAGAAGCGTCCATCTTACCACGCAGGATATCCGCAGACTTAAAGAGAAACGATTCCAATTGAGACAGGGTAATTTTTCCGCGATTCAAAACTCAATCCTTTGACAAAACAAACCCATTCAAAGCAATGGCATCCCAAACGGCCAACCCACAGCCAAACCGGCCATGACACACAAAAGATAGAAACGAAAACACCCCTCTAGGCAATACCCACTTTAAAGAAATCCAAACCCAGACGAGTCTTTCCCTTTCAGCAGCACAATCCTAACCCCGATATATCCCTATGACAAGGGGGAAATCGGCCGGAGGCCAGGTTTCACTGTTTGAGCCGTGTGAAATAAGGTTTCACAGGCCAAGCGGTATGACGGTGGTCGCTTCGCTTTAGTTGTTGGTTGTTAGTTATTCGTTATTGGTTGACAGCCCGGTGAGACGGTCTGACTGTATGACTGTGTGACTGTGCGACTGTATGACTGTGCGACTGTGCGACTGTACGACTGTGGTCTCTATCAGTCGAAGTCTCAACGCGTGAGGTGTGAAATCAAGGAATGAAACTTGAAACCTGATACCTGAAGACATAACCATTGAATTCACCAGACGTCTGGCAGGCCTTAGGCCAGAAGGAAAGAAGATAGGAAGATCAGATGGTTTGCGTGGTTATTTTTCTGACAGTCGGAGTCCCACGCATGTGGGCAAGCAGGGCTGGACGAAGAAGACGCCTCGGCTTCGAGAGTCCTGGCCAGCGCAGCACACGTTAGGTCCGGCACGGACCGCCCTGCCGACAGGCAGGTTAAGCGTGGGACGAACGTTCGCACGGCAGGATTATCCAAATCCAGTGTCTACCTCCATGTATCTCCCTGCTCTCCATGGTAAAACAATAAATCAAGTTCGTTGGAA
>CAZBTJ010000213.1:0-7149 GCA_964494325.1 uncultured Pirellulales bacterium | reverse complement strand
TCCATAAGTCCCGATACACCGGGCTTCGCCTGTCGCGACGTGTGGTTCGTGGTTAGAGCAATTTTTTGTTGTTGGTGGTTCGTGGATCGGGTTCAGCCTTCAGATTTCCAGCTTCATCCTTCCGGCCTCCGGCAAAAGCCCTCTGTGTCTCTCGGTGAACTCTGTGGTAATAAACCAAGTTTGTCGGAACGGCAAATTCTGTATGTATCTGGGCTATGATCTGTAGCAAAAGAAAACACCCTTTGATCGACAGATCAAATCCTTGGGTGGCTTCGTCCTTGCACGAACAGAAGGCACGCAATCGCCCAGGTCCTATGGCAGACCTTCCCAGGATAGGCGAATTCGAACCCCCTCAATCTGGCTCACCGGGACGGGCTGGCTTTGATGATACACCGGTCCGCTGTGACCGGAGCTTCGTGTCTTGAAAGAATTTCCGGACAGATCCAGAATGTCTAGTTTTAGCATCGGAATGCTAAGGCCCCTGACAGCACATGAAATGGTACTGTCTGTGTCTGTGTTGAATTCCCCGGAAAGCGTACACTGCCCGAAAGCTCTGGGATCTTCCAGACCACTGGCGAAGCTGTAAGAGTTACCTCTGCATCGACCCCGCAATACTGTGACCTCCACATAAATGGGCGCCGACATATCTGAAACAAAGACACCGGTCTCTCCATTGGTTTTTAGCTCAAACTCCAGACCACCCGTTTGATCCAAGGGGGCGCCTGATCGCTCAGGTAAACGTACACCATCGAAAAAGAAACACTGTTCCTGTCCCATGGGTAGCAATTCAAAATGAGCGACCTTAGACATGGGCACCTGGAAGCTGTGGGTGTTTTGAGTATTGGCAGCCCCAAACACATGATTGCTGAAATGCCGCTCTCCCGTCTTGGTCACCCATGCCAGGCGTGCATACGGTCCTGAGTCACCTCGGGCTCCAGAGCCAAACCTTGAAATGCGCTGCCCCTGGGCCATGCTTTTCAATACCACCTGGATCTCACGTTCATTATTGGGATCAGAAGAGGGCTCAGTGCTGGGTGTATTGGTGTGGGGTCCGCTGTACAGAGATAGCAGTTGTACGCTGTACTCAGGAAACACAACCTTACTCCCAATTTTGGCAGAAAGCACCTTGGCACTCTGGTCCGGTGAAAATGCTGTCACCCAAAACCACACATCCACGCGCTCTGGTAAAGGCTGCCCCAAACTTCGCAATACAATGCTGCTGTCACCATCATACTCATAATCCGCCGGTGCATGATATTTTGTAAGCAGGCCCCGGCTTCGATGGTCAAACACTCGCACCTGGAGGATCTCGTGAGATTTTAAGGTGTTGCGTTTGAAATGGACTATCGCTTGATCCAGGATCTGTGTGCCTGTGTCAAACAGGGGCGGTGATTCCTGGACGGTTCCATTCAAGAGTGTGCGACCCTCTGTGACAGTTACCTTCCCATCACCACCTATCCGATAGCAACGATCGATCGTGAACTCTGCCACACCCACCCGATGACTCAAACCCTGAGCTGCCTTGGCGTGGCGATAATCGTAAAACTGGGATGGGGGCAGGGTCGTGGCCGGTTTTCGTACCCCCTTGGGCCAGGCATAAATCGTGGGCAGGAGATTGAATCGTGCGTGCAGGGCCAGGTAGCCATGTCGACCTGTTTCAACCTCATAGCCCTTGGGCCATTCCACGCCATTGCATCGAATCCTGGTGTCAAAACCTGGCAAATACACTTGTCCCTTCTCGTCCGTGGTGAGGTGGGGATATTCCAGTGTCAGAGACGTGTTGCTTTGAGTGGGTGTGCTCAAGCGATACTCCACACTCAAACGCCCCACCGCCTTATTGGCCAGGGGATGTCCATCCATGAGTTCGTACTTGCGAACCAGCACCACCGGGGCATGGATCAAAGCCTGACTCATCCATGTGGCAGCTTCATTGGCATCCTGATTGACATCATACCATTTGGCCAGCAGCCACTCCGCGTAAAATGGATACGCCACTGTCCCGCAAAGTCCCTGGAGCGTATCACGTGTAGATTCTAGCGTGAAATCAGCGATGCCGCTACGTTTGCGTCGTGTCAAACGGCTCGCGTCAACACAGTCTTTGAGATCTGCGAAGTCGGTACCATCCAAAACCAAACTCGGCCCTCGACCCTTGACCAGCGATTCCAGAAGCCCCGGACTCGAGCTTGCCTCCGTAACCGGCCTGGGGCGATCCAGGCTCGACGACCTTTGCCACAGGGGCGTACTGGCCAGGATCACCACGCCAAGCACTGCCGCAGCCAGCCACCCCAACCGTGCTCGCTTGTGTACACGGGGATCCATGATGCGAACAATACGATGCTTCATGGACGAACGACTTTCGCCAAAGCCAAGCACCACGCGTCCGGCTGTGGCCACCTGACAGGCGCGGGCTGCATCCAGCAAAACCTGGCAATACCGATCCTCTGGCTGGGCAGCACGGGTCAAGACTGCATCATCGCAGCATTCCTCACGCACCCTTCGAAGTGTTCGATTGAGCCACCAGTACACAGGATGGAACCACCAGATGCCAAACAACAGGATTTGCAGGGTATTGATGAGTGGGTCCCGACGTTTTAGGTGGGCCATTTCATGGGCCACTACAGGACGCAGTTCTTCCGGTGTCAGGGTCTCCACAGTTTGTGTGGGCAGGACAATCACGGGCCGCAGCAATTGAAACGCCATGGGGGATTGGGCCTTGGCACTGAGTCGCACATCCGGTTGTTTGGGATAATTCAATGCAACCCGAATTTCCTGACTCATAACTTCAATGTCCGGCGAAGCATCACTGGATTCTCTCACCACCCACAAACCCAACCTAACGCATTGACACACCAGCCAACACACCACGCCCAGGGTTCCCAGCAGATGTAACAAGAAACACCAGCCCTCGAAACCAATCAAAGACCAGACCGAAGGATTTTCCAGAGAAGAGGCCGGCTCGGGCAATACAGGGTCTTTGACAACCACTGTGTTTGGCACCCATGAAGTTAAGGGCTCAGAGATACCTTGCGGAAATGTCGATTCATACGACTTGAAACTTATTTGAACGGGCACCTCGACAGTCAACAGGTCACTCGCCTCGTTTGGGATCAACAAAAACGGGGCCAGCATGAATTTTATGAGCAACACCACCAGGATGCCGTATCTAAGGGGTGAGGACCAGCGTTTGCATACCATGACCAGGAGCAGGCCAATAACGCCAACCACACCTGCCTGAAGGGCAGCCTGCCCCAGACTCAACCACCATACATCGGCAGTCTGGTTCACCCAATAGGCAAATTCCAGGGCCGTATTATTCATGGGTCTCTCCTCTGGCACGCATGTCATCCAACATGGCCTGCAACTGATCAATCTCCTCGGCATTAGGCGGTTGCGTCTCAAACAGGGAATGTGCCATGGCCAGGCCATTACCGCCAAACACGCGATTCAACATGCCCCCCACCAGAGATCGATACACAGTGCCCGGCTTTGCAGTGGCCTCGTACACGAACGCCTTGCCCTGGGTAGCCTTTTCTTTACGAAGCAACCCCTTCGCCTCCAAACGCGTCAACAGGGTCACCACGGATGCATGCGCCATGGGACGAGCTTCGGCCAGGGCCTCACGAATCTCGCGAGCAGTGACCTTACCCCGCTGCAACACACAAGACAACACATCCAGTTCCGCCTCGGGCAAGGAAGGCATGGTTTGTTTATTCTTCTTGGCCATAAATCCACCTAACACTAAAAACCAAAAACTAAGCACTAAAAACTGGAGCGAAGCGACTTGACAGCTAAAAATATCGACACCTGTCTTTATTTGCAAGGGCAAATTATTGACATTTGTCAATTTTCTCGCATCATTGTCTTTGCTCGGGGCTCTATCCGCACAAACAAGCTTTTTAGGAAAGTGCCTATCGCTAATTGGCTGAAGGTCTCGTATATGGCCGGATTCAGAGTGCATTCGTCATGGTTTCTGAAAGTCAGCCGGAAAATTGAGGGTAAAAGGTCGATGTGAAGCAAAAAGGATGGATTGCAAGCCTGAGCCTGCAACCATCGATATGAAAAACTCCTAAACTACCGCACGCAAATCACTGCATAATCTACTGACTGCGTAAAACTATATCACATTCACAGAACAACTTCTATCTCGGTATATACGTATATTTGCCAAAAAAAACACCCCTGCGTAAGAAGGAGGGAAAGAGAGGAAAGCGAGATATCGCAGGGGCATACTTTACTATAATAACACGATCCTCTAATGCCAGAACATTATTTCTATTGGGATCTTTTGTGGACCAGGGTATGATAACGCCCCTGAGTTCGGTACACAAACAGTTATTGATATGCCAGTAGGGCCAGTAGGAATAGTGATTATGCATTTCTTCAAAACCAAGCTGTTGATCATCTTTTTGACGATATTTCTTGCGGCTGTCATTGCCTATTTTTGGGTTCAACCCGAGGAACGCCTTGTGTCCCTGTCAAGTCTGGACCTCCTCAAGGTGGAACAAAGCTATGGCTCTGCGCAACCCAATCGAACGATCCAGGGCCGACCATTGACCATCAACGGAGAGCGGTACACAAATGGCTTGGGTACACATGCGGAAAGTGTGGTGCGCATTGCCTTGGATGGTCTTGTCAAGCGTTTTTCAGCGAAGGTGGGCCTGGATGATGAGGCCAGGGGGCAGGGGGCCGCGGTATTTCGGGTGATCGGCGACGAACGGGAGCTTTTTCATAGTGGTCTTTTAAAAACTGGGCAGCCCGCCCAATCTGTTGATGTCAAACTCAAAGGCATACGAAGACTGCTCTTACTGGTAGAGCCCGGGCCTGACGGGACAGACAACACCCATGCCAATTGGGTTGATGCCAAGTTTGTCGTCACCGGGGAGACACCACAGACAATCCACAGGTCAAAAGAAACGCCCCTTATCCTGACACCAAAACCTGGGCCCAAGCCTCAGATCAACAGCCCCAGGCGGTTGGGTGTACGTCCGGGCAATCCGGTAGTCTATACCATCGCTGCTACAGGACAGAGGCCCATGCACTTCACAGCAGATCCCCTGCCGGATGGATTGACCCTGGACCCGGACAGCGGTCAGTTCCAGGGAAAGCTTCAACAAAAGGGCACGTATCATATTGGATTGACGGCCAGCAATGCCCTGGGTAAAGCCCAACAGGCACTGCGCATTGAGGTGGGCGAAACCCTGGCATTAACGCCACCCATGGGCTGGAACAGCTGGAACTGTTGGGGCTGTGCTGTGGATCAAGACAAAATCCTGGCCAGTGCCCAGGCTCTGGTCAAAACGGGCCTGATCAACCATGGCTGGTCTTATGTCAACATTGACGACTGCTGGATGATCAAATCCAAAGCCAAAGATCCCTTGGTGAATGGCCCTGCACGCGACGATCAGGGCATGCTTCTTGTAAACCGTAAGTTTCCGGACATGACTGGTTTGGTGAAGGACATCCATACTCTGGGTCTCAAGGCCGGGATCTACATCTCTCCAGGGCCCACAACCTGCCAGGGCTATGAAGGCAGTTATCAGCACGAAATGGAGGATGCCGCTCAATTTGCTTTCTGGGGATTTGATTATTTGAAATACGATTGGTGCGGCTATAGAGACCTTGTTGAAAATCCCGATTTGGACGCATTAAAAAAACCATATCTCCTCATGAAACAGTGCCTGAACCAAGTGCCAAGGGACATCCTGTATAGCCTCTGCCAATATGGTATGGGCCAAGTGTGGCAATGGGGCCAAGCAGCAGGTGGCAATTGCTGGCGTACCACCAATGACATTGTGGATACCTGGGAAAGCATGAGCGAGATTGGCTTTTCACAGGATCCCTATCAGCAGCATGCAGGCCCCGGGCATTGGAATGATCCGGACATGCTGGTCCTGGGACAAGTCGGGTGGGGCCTGGATTTGCATCCCACAGAGTTAACGCCCAATGAACAATATACGCATATGAGTCTGTGGTGCCTGCTCAATGCCCCCCTGTTGCTGGGGTGTGACTTGACCCAGTTGGATGAGTTGGATGAATTCACATTAAACCTGCTGACCAATGACGAGGTCCTGGCTGTCAACCAGGACCCGCGTGGAGAACCAGGGAGACGTCTGACTCGCCATGGCTTGAAGGAGGTCTGGGGAAAAACCATGGCAGATGGTTCCAAGGCAGTGGGATTGTTTAACCGTTCGCAGGTGGTTGACGAGATGACAATTCAATGGCAAGATCTTGGCTTGACCGGAAAACAACAGGTCAGAGATCTTTGGCGTCAGAAAGATCTCGGTACATTCGACACTCACTTTTCAGCCAAAGTGCCCCGCCACGGCGTTGTGTTAATCCAGATAAAAAACCTTCGTCAACCATGAACCCAAAAAGAACCGTGAACCGTGAACCGTGAACCGTGAACCGTGAACCCCAAAACTGTGAACCTAGAAAACCACATCTCAGATTAAAGGAACCCGATGACACAAGCCATTTTTTTTGATTTTGACGGGGTCATCATGGACTCTATGGCGTTAAAGTTTGATTCGTATTGTTTTGCTTTGGACCCGTTTCATTTCCCTCACAAGGACATCAAAAACCTGGTACATGTCCATGCCGGGCTGTCACGACACACGATCCTGAATTTGATGTATGAAGCGATGTCAGGCCAAAGACCTTCAAAGACGATAGCCAAAGAGATGCTGGAACGTTTTACCGACCATGATGATCGCTCTCGCCGTTTGATGCAGCCCATCCCCGGAACCATACCATTCCTGGACCAGATACACCGAGCATGTTATACAGCGGTTGTCACCGGCACCCCTCAAAACGTCATAGACAAAACCGTCCACTGTCACGCTCTGGCCCCCTACTTTGATGAGGTTCGAGGCAGTCCCCAGTCAAAAGTAGAGATCGTTGAAAACATCATCAGTAACCAGGACCTCTCCAGAGATCAGTGCCTCTTTATTGGGGATGGCAAAACGGACCAGGCCGCTGCAGACACCTGCCACATCCGATTTGTTGGGCTCGATTATGGCACTGTCTCATTTACCCATGACGGAGCCTGGAAAGTAGTCCCCTCATTGATGGATCTACTCCCACATCTGGGTGGGCTGGCATAAAAAAGCTCTCAGCACATTCGTTGTTCGTTTTTAGTTATTCGTTGTT
>CAZBTJ010000212.1:0-7153 GCA_964494325.1 uncultured Pirellulales bacterium | reverse complement strand
CTTCTGACAACGATTTCGTATCTTTGCATTTAAATGATCTTATCATTTCTAAGTAGATAGTAACGCAATGCGTGAATAGTGTCAAGCGTGATAGTAAAGTGGGACGCTTCGCTTTGGTGTTAAGTGTTTGGGCGCTGCGCTTCAGTTTTAAGTTTTAGCCATATAAAATAGGCTTTCACAGGCCAAGTGTTCTCAGTTTTAAGTTGTTGAGCCACTGCGTGGGCTAGTTCATGGGTTGAGAGCTGGTGGCTATTGGTTGTTCGTTGTTCGTTTTTTGTTAATGGGCTCTGCCGTTACCCTTCAGATTTCATCCTTCATCCTTCGCGGCCTTCCGCGCTCGGGAGAACGGGCGGGCACGGGGACCCGCACCCTACGGGGTTAATACGTTGCGTGCCGGGTTATTTTTCGGCGGCCAATGACCATTGCCGGCGGTTACGGGGTAAATCTGTCGCCTGACATTTGATTTTGTGGGTGGGTTTCTGCCATCGCATACGGTCATCAACGAAGATAATACCATGCGCATGGAATCGATACGATTATACAATATTGTTTTCATCAGATTCCCATTCTGACGGATTATTATTGAAAGACCACCGTAGGGGCGGGTCCCTGTGCCCGCCCTTCGTCCGGAAGATGGCGTGGGCACACATACGGATTACGACGGTCATTGATGACAATAATGCCATGCAGATGGTTTGGCATTATTGTCATCTCGTCCAATTCGATACGAGGATAATGTTCGGGTATCGCATGCCAGGTGTCTGTGATCATTCGGCCTGCAACGTTTACGAGCATAACCCCGCAGTCAATGTTTCCAAACAGACACAACCTGTTTTGTGTACACAGGGTGACAGAATAATACCCGGATTCGGAATAATCGTAATCCTTCCTTACGCTGTGATTGACGGTTTGGCCGCATTTGACATTGTTGAAAAGGGAAATGGTACGCATGTCAAAACGTGAGCCCGGGCGGGCACGGGAACCCGCACCCTACGGGGTTAATATGTTGCGTACGGGGTTATTTTCCGACGACCCGCGTAGTGGTGCACAAGCACGACGTTTGTTATTAAGGTCGCGACCATGCCAACAAATCAAAAATCCGCAATCCGCAATCAAAAATAGATGCACTCCGTCCCTGTCAGTTGCTCTGCAATTCTGAAGTCTTGGCGCTCAGTTCTCAAGGGCGGAATGGCTTTGCCAGCTAAAAACCAACAACCAGCAACTAACAACCAATAACTATCTCAAGACTATCTCGAAATGCCCAGCGGAACTGTCGCGTGTCTCTCTCGCTCGACATGATGTTTCCAGGCTTTATTATGCGGTATGGGGGGCATGAGGTCAAGAGGCAGTTCGTGGGTGTTTCACTTAATTTTGACGCCGAATCGCGGTTATTTGTGCTAGGCAGGGTATGAGGGACGGTGTTACAATCAGATGGCTGGTTCATCTCGATTTTGGAAAAGGAGCACAACTGATGCATAAGACTCTGGTTCGCAGGCTGGTTTTGGTTTTATGGTTGGCTTTGTCTGTGGTTTGTCTGGCCGAGGACATGCCTTTGCGGGATGCGGCTGAATGTCGTGTGCGCGGTGGTTTGCCCAATGTTTTTCAAAAGCTTGGGCAGGGGCAGGCTGTGCGCATTGCCTATTTGGGGGGGAGTATTACGGCGCAGGCCGGATGGCGTCCCAAAACCCTGAATTGGTTTCGCAGCCAGTTTCCCAAGGCAGAACTCTCTGAAATTAATGCGGCCATAGGGGGAACAGGCTCTGATTTGGGCGTGTTTCGGTTGAAGCAGGATGTGTTGGATGGAAAGCCTGATCTGCTGTTTGTGGAGTTTGCCGTGAATGACGGCGGGGCACCTGTACACCGAATCCATCAGGCCATGGAAGGTATTGTTCGACAGACCATCAAGGCCGATCCCAAGACGGACATTTGCTTTGTGTATACCCTGGTAGGTGGATGGACGCAAACTTTGCGAGATGGTACCTTTCCTCGAGCTGCGTCGGCCATGGAGGTCATCGCAGACCTTTATGGCATCCCTTCAATTCACATGGGTTTGAAGGTGGCTCAGCTGGAGGGGCAAGGCAAGCTGTTGTTTAAAGGGGCCAAGCCCAAAACCGAGGCTGAGATAGAGGCTCTGGGTGACAAGATTCTCTTCTCGCCTGACAATGTCCATCCCTATACTGATTCCGGGCATGAGCTGTATCTGCAGGCCGTGATTCGCAGTATGGAGCAGATAACCAAGGTGGGCAAGCCTGGCCCCCATCCTTTGCCGGAGCCCTTTGTTTCGGACAACTGGGAAGCGGCCAAGATGGTGTCTTTGACCGGGGCCACGCTGAGTCCTGGATGGAAGAAGCTGGACCCTGCCAAGGATACACTGGCAAAGCGTTTCAAGAACCGAATGCTTGAGATGTTCTTTACGAATCAGCCCGGCGCGTCCATCACCATTCGATTTGCAGGCACAGGGTTACGCATCTATGACCTGCTTGGGCCAGACTGCGGACAAGTCAAGGTGACGGTTGATGAGGGAGAGCCGGTGATCAGACCGCGGTTTGATGCGTATTGTACGTACCATCGTCTGGCCACACTCACGATTGCCGAGAACCTGCCGGATGCGCTTCATACTGTGGTGGTGGAGCTTGACCCTGATCAACCGGACAAGGTTGCGATTCTGGCCAAACGACAGGAGACCATGGACAAGCCAGAACGGTTTGATGATACGGCCTGGTATGTCGGGGCCATCATGGTGCTTGGTGAGTTGATTCCCTCTGAAAGGCTGTCAGATGAGGCGTTGCTAACGCGTGTGCAGGAACAGACCTTTCAATATTTCTGGGACGGTGCTGAGCCGGTGTCAGGTATGGCACGCGAGAGAATTCATGTGCGTGATGCCAAGCCTGGGCGCGATTCTTATGTGGTGACCTTGGGCGGTTCAGGATTTGGTGTGATGGCGCTGTTGGTCGGTATGGAGAGGGGCTTTATCAGTCGAGATGCTGGGGTAAAACGCCTGGATAAGATTGTAGGCTTTTTGGAAAAGGCTGATCGCTATCATGGTGCCTGGGCCCACTGGCTCAATGGCAAAACGGGAAAGACTGTGCCGTTCAGCAAGAAAGACAATGGGGCCGATTTGGTTGAGACTGCGTATATGGCTCAAGGACTGCTGGCGGTTCGGCAGTATCTGGGCCAGGGCGATGCCCAAGAAAAGGCCCTGGCTCGCAGGATAAACCGGCTGTGGGAAGAAATTGAATGGGATTGGTTTAGCAAAGAGGATGAAAATGTGCTCTACTGGCACTGGTCACCCGAGCACGGTTGGGCAATGAACCACCAGGTAAGAGGGTATAATGAATGTCTTATTACCTACATCTTGGCCGCGGCCTCGCCCACCCATGGCATCCCCGCCAAGGTGTATCATGAGGGGTGGGCCAGACGCGGTAAGATTGTGCAGTCTACAGAAGGAGGGGGGCTTGCCTTGTCATTGAAGCACAATGGTGCCAGGGGCCAGGGCGGACCCTTGTTCTGGGCCCATTATTCCTATCTGGGACTGGACCCTCGTGGTTTAAAAGACCGGTATGCGGACTATTGGGAGCACAATCAAAATCACACTTTGCTGAATAGAAAACACTGTGTCGAGAATCCATTGAATTACGCAGGGTACGGTGAGGACTGCTGGGGATTGACTGCTAGCTATTCCACCAAGTTTTACGCCGCCCACAGCCCAAACCGGGACTTGGGGGTCATTTCACCCACCGCGGCCTTGTCGTCTTTTCCCTATACATCAGAGTATTCGATGCAGGCCCTGACGCATTTCTACTATGATCTTGGTGACAGGCTATGGGGACCCTACGGCTTTTACGATGCCTTTTGTGAGCAGGAAGACTGGTATCCCAAAAAGTATCTGGCCATTGACCAGGGCCCCATTGTGGTGATGATTGAAAACCATCGCACAGGGCTTTTGTGGGATTTGTTCATGTCCTGTGCCAGAGTGCAACAGGGGCTGAAAAAGCTTGGTTTTACATCTGAGCATGATTGATTGACATCCTGCATGACCCATATTCTAAATGCGTATCCCTTGGCTGGGCACGTGGCTGGAGATGTTGGTCCGCTCAAGTGATGGCCGTGGTAGAATAATTTTCTGTGCTCAAAGAAACGGGTTGAGTCAATAAGAGCACATCTGGTAGTATGATTTTAAAGGTTCTAATAACAATCCAAAGGAGTATTGCTTTATGACTACAAACAGACGAGACTTTCTCAAGGGGATGGGCGTGACATTATTGATCCCTGGTATGGCAAGCTCTGCCACAAAACAAACACGACCCAACATTCTCTGGCTCTCTTGTGAAGACATCAGCCCACACATAGGCTGCTTTGGTGACCCCCATGCGATTACGCCCCATATTGATGTATTGGCCACAAAGGGGGTGTGTTATACGAACACTTTTACCGCAGCAGGTGTGTGTGCTCCCTGTCGCTCCGGGATTATCACCGGGATGTACCACACGACTATCGGCACCCATCACATGCGGTGTAGTGCAAAACTGCCCAAACACATCAAGGGCTTTCCCTCTTACCTGCGTGAGGCTGGCTACTATTGCACCAACAATTCAAAAACAGATTATCAGACAGGCGATCTTCGCGATGTTTGGGACGAGTCGGGCAAAAAGGCCCATTGGAACAAACGCAAGTCGGGTCAACCTTTCTTCTCGGTGTTCAATTTCACAGGGTGTCACGAAAGCGGCATAGCTAGTGAGGCGAAATACAAAACCGTGACCCAGAACCTTACTGCGTCACAAAGACAGGACCCAAAAAAGCTGGAGCTTCCACCGTACTATCCGGACACACCTGTGGTTCGTGAAGACTGGAAACGAAATTACGAGCTGATTACTGCCATGGATGCCTGGGCAGGCGATCTGATAGCCCAGTTAAAGACAGACGGTCTCTATGACAATACAATCATATTCTTCTGGTCAGACCATGGTGTCGGTCTGCCTCGCGCCAAAAGATGGCTGTATGATTCCGGGACGCATGTGCCGCTGGTCATACGTGTTCCCAAAAAGTATCGAGTCAAAAATCAGGGTGTCCCCAAAACGATGGATGATCAACTTGTCAGCTCCATTGATTTTGGTCCCACCGTGTTAAACCTTGCCGGAGTAAACGTGCCTGCACACATGCAGGGCCAACCCTTCCTGGGTGACAATTTGCCAAGGCCTCGCGATTATGTGTATGGGGCGCGTGACAGAATGGATGAACGATATGACATCATTCGAGCGGTGCGCAGCAAGCGATATCGATACATCCGAAATTATGAACCCCTAAAAACTTACTATCAGTACATGAACACCCCTGAGAAGGGTGCCACCATGAAAGAAATCAGGCGAGTTCACAGGGAAGGTCAACTTCCATTGGCTGCCAAACAATTCATGAGCGGGCAAAAACCGGTGGAAGAACTCTATGATCTGAAACATGATCCACACGAGATCAACAATCTTGCGGCCAACCCTCAGTACAAAGCGACCCTTGAAACCATGCGGCAGGTCCATTTTCAATGGGTTCAGGAGACCAAAGATCTGGGGCTTCTGCCTGAATCTGAAATCATGCAACGGGAAAAAGACTATGGGAGTCGGTATGCCATCCTCCGTCAAACAGATGGAGACGCCCTCAATAAAAGACTGGGGCAGGTCGCAGCCATTGCATCGCAGGGAAAGCAAGCATTGCCCGAGCTGATCAAGGCACTGGACGATGAAGATGCGGCCGTACGATACTGGGCTGTCACAGGTATTGGCAACATAGGCTTGGAGGCCATCTCAACAAAGAAGAAAGTGAGTACATTGCTGCGTGATCCCGCGTCCAGTGTGCGTGTTTCCGCGGCAAGGGCCCTGTGCCGCATGGATCTGCCAGAAAAGGCTTTGCCTGTTTTGGTCGACACGCTGAGTGGGCCCCATGAGTGGGCCAGGTTACAGGCGGCCATTGTGCTCGACGAAATAGGCCCCATGGCAGCCCCAGCAGAAGGGGCATTAAAGACGGCACTTGCCAATCAGCCCAATAAATATATCACCCGAGTGGCCAATCACACATTGAACGTTCTGAATGGGACCGACAACCAAGTGAAGTAAATGAACGTTGAGTGAGCATAAAACGCTTTTGAAAGAGACCAGGCCTATGAAAACAATACACATCGTCATTCTGCTGCTTTTTAGTTCATTGTGCTTCTCGGTTGAAGGTAAGGTGCTTTGGGAGTTGGGCGCTTCGGATAACAGCTCGGAAGAGTTTGCCTTGTCGCCTGGCAAGTATGAGCAGTTTCTGACGTTTGATTTTGGTTGGGAAGACACCTACTTTTTGATTGGGTCCTCCGTGGTCAAGGATGATTGGCCCTATGTGCTTCCCGGCCCCAGTGACAAGTGGGGCGGTACCTGGTCCACGTCGGGGTGGCGATCGCATACTTTGAATATACTCTTCGGACTGGATAACAAGCCACAAAAGGGCCAGTGGAAGCTGGTCGTGGATATTCTGGATAACCATGCCAGTGACACGCCTCTCTTTAAGGTGACTGTCAATGGGAAGATGTGGACGTACAAATTATCCCAAGGTTCAGGGCAGCCCACCATTGAAGGCAAATCAAAAGAAGGTAAAGAGTCTGTTTTTGAAATACCCCTGGAAGATGATCTGATTCAAGCAGGGGGCAACCAAATCAGTTTTACGATCCTGGAGGGCTCCTGGCTGCTGTTCGACCAGATAAGATTGGAGGGGCCAGATCAGGCCACACTTATAAAACCCCAAAAGGCCTTTTTACGTGATGTGACGCCTGCTGAGTATGAAATCCAAACGGATGCAGGCCCCAAACAGCCCCTGTTGGTGGATGTGGAGCATCTTTCAGGATTGCCCAGCTTGAGTGTGCTGCTTGATGGTCAGGAGATTTTCAAAGAGACGCTGGAAACAAGCCGGTATGTATTCGAAGTACCCATGGCAGCGGTGACTGTCCTGACGACAAGCCACTTCGACATACTCATTGACGGGGAAAGTTATCAGTCAGGACCCATTGAACGCAAGCCACAAAAACAAATCACGCTGGCTGATTATGCTGACACAAAACTGGGCACAGCCCATTCACGCTGGATGATTGCACCCGGGCCCTGGATGCCTTTCAGTATGGTCAAGCTGAGCCCTG
>CAZBTJ010000211.1:0-7168 GCA_964494325.1 uncultured Pirellulales bacterium | reverse complement strand
GTGGGAATTTTTGGGGGAATTTTTGGGGTCAGAGCTTGATTAGTGATTAGTGAGGTAGTATTGCACCATGGCCCGACCATTACGCATAGAATATCCAGGCGCTTTATACCACGTCATCTCTCGGGGGAACGAACGACGGCCAATTGTGACAGATGACATGGATAGAGCAAAACGCTTAGATTGGCTTCGTCGTGCTATTGAAACATATGGATGGCATCTACATGCTTTCGTCCAGATGACTAATCATGAACATTTGTTTGTCGAAACCCCAGAACCGAATCTCTCGGTAGGCATGCAGTACCTCAATGGCAGCTACACCAGTTATTTTAACCGTCGTTGGCGACGGTCAGGCCACCTGTTCCAAGGGCGGTTTAAGGCTCATGTGATTGATGAACAAGGGTACTTTCAGGTTATTAGTCGGTATATCCATCTTAATCCCGTACGCGCAAAAATGGTACCCAAAGCTCTGGAGTATCCCTGGAGCAGCTATCCTGGCTATGTACGCGCCGTTAAAGCATTGGACTGGATTACGTATGATCGGGTACTCTTGGATTTTGGTCCAGGGAAACTAACTGAAAGAAGACGTCGGTACAAACGGTATGTTGAAGCAAATATAGAAAAGTCTGGGGTGTGTCCATTTGAGTATGCTATAGAGGGCTTGGTTTTAGGCTCACAGGCCTTTGTGGATAGAATACGTTCCATGATTAATCAGCGTGGTAAAGATCCGGCAATCCGGGAACTTGATAGACTGCGTGCACGTCCAGCTTTGGAAACTATCGTGGACTTGGTTGCAAGAAAGACTGAGTCCGATTCAAAGCAGTGGCGTCAAGGTCATCGTAGTGATGGTGGTGGACGCGCCGTTGCTGCTTTTGTAAGCCGAAGTTGGTTTGGTTATCGTTGTACAGAGGTTGCAAGGGCATTGGGGTATACAAGTTCATCAAGTGTCAGTCGCTCCATTCGTCACGTGGAAGAAAAGATGAACAAATACAAGAAGATCTTGGGACAACTTGACAAGGAACTTCGAAATGAAATATCTCAGACTAATCACTAATCAAGCTCTGACCCCAAAACTCCCTCGAAACCCCAGAACCGAATCTCTCGGTAGGCATGCAGTACCTCAATGGCAGCTACACCAGTTATTTTAACCGTCGTTGGCGACGGTCAGGCCACCTGTTCCAAGGGCGGTTTAAGGCTCATGTGATTGATGAACAAGGGTACTTTCAGGTTATTAGTCGGTATATCCATCTTAATCCCGTACGCGCAAAAATGGTACCCAAAGCTCTGGAGTATCCCTGGAGCAGCTATCCTGGCTATGTACGCGCCGTTAAAGCATTGGACTGGATTACGTATGATCGGGTACTCTTGGATTTTGGTCCAGGGAAACTAACTGAAAGAAGACGTCGGTACAAACGGTATGTTGAAGCAAATATAGAAAAGTCTGGGGTGTGTCCATTTGAGTATGCTATAGAGGGCTTGGTTTTAGGCTCACAGGCCTTTGTGGATAGAATACGTTCCATGATTAATCAGCGTGGTAAAGATCCGGCAATCCGGGAACTTGATAGACTGCGTGCACGTCCAGCTTTGGAAACTATCGTGGACTTGGTTGCAAGAAAGACTGAGTCCGATTCAAAGCAGTGGCGTCAAGGTCATCGTAGTGATGGTGGTGGACGCGCCGTTGCTGCTTTTGTAAGCCGAAGTTGGTTTGGTTATCGTTGTACAGAGGTTGCAAGGGCATTGGGGTATACAAGTTCATCAAGTGTCAGTCGCTCCATTCGTCACGTGGAAGAAAAGATGAACAAATACAAGAAGATCTTGGGACAACTTGACAAGGAACTTCGAAATGAAATATCTCAGACTAATCACTAATCAAGCTCTGACCCCAAAACTCCCCCCAAGTACGACTGTCTCATCCCGGAGACCGTCGTTGCCTTCATCTTCCGAGCCAAGATCCGCGACGGATTTAAGGCATTGGGTCTGTACGATCAGGTGCCGAACACCGTCTGGAAGAAGAACTGGATCGTGGACATCGAAGCGGTCGGCACTGGCCGGGAGGCGTTGAAGTATTTAACGCCGTACATCTTCCGTGTAGCCATCAGCAACAAGAACATCCTCAATGTTACCGAAACGCACGTCACCTTTCGTTACCGAGAGGGCAAAACCAACGTGGTCAAGGTTCTAACCTTGCCAGCCGAGCAGTTCATCAGCCGCTTCTTACAGCACGTCCTGCCCAAGGGCTTCCAGAAGGTCCGGTCCTACGGCCTTTATCACCCCAAATCGCGAGGAAAACTTGAACTTGTCAAAGAACAGTTACAGCCGCAGGAATTCACGTCTGCGACCAAGGTCACCACCACAAAGACACCCACGGCCAAGCCACAGGTTCGGTTTTACTGCCCGTGTTGCAAGGTCGAAATGATCAAGATCGGCAAGATTACGCCTAAGCGAGGCCCACCGATATGACCTCTTGTTCGCAGACACGTCTAATCATGGGAAAACTTGCAAGCCGCAATGCGAACGGCCTGGAGATCCCTTGTCACCACCTCGCAAAAAAGCCAAAAACACGTCCCAAAACTATCCGTGGCCCACCGTGACGTACAGCCAAAAGCTCCAGATGGCACACTCACCGCCCATCTCACTCGACAGATGAGGCGTTACGGACAGCTCAACCCACTCGAAGCAATTTCCAATAGCCTCCGAAACAATGGCTCATTCTCAACCATGGGTTTACAGTCGGACCTTCGGTCCGTTGTAAACCCTTACTCGTTAGGAGTCTCAAGCATGGAATTATACGATACTCTCCATGATGCCTCTAGCAATATCGAGAGACGCCTGATCGATGTCGGGCCACTGTGTGATTGGAACCCCATCCCTGGGAAGCCCTTGTAGCGCACCAAAGGGCGTAACGGTCCAATCGCAAGCTCGCAGCACCACGGGAATAACCCTAGCAGAACCATCCTGGTGTCGGCGAAGGGCGATCTCTCCTTCGATCTCATAGCAATACCGAGACTCTAGAAAGTGAGGGCTCATAAAGAGTAGTATGACGTTAGCCCTCTCAATCCTATTGTCAATCTGAGTCCGCCACTCATCACCCGCTGGAATCATCCGGTCGTGCCACTTAACAATTTCACCCATGCGCTCGCGCACTACGAGCTGACGCCTAATTTCGTCCATTAGTGATTCATCTTCATGTGCATATGAGAAGAAGATTTCAATCGGACGTTCCGAAACTATCTGCTGCACTCTCTGCTCGGTAGGGGCTGATACCGATTGAGCCTTCGCAGGCTGAGGCTGCGTGGCCTGCAACCGGTTAACAATGGCACGACACCTATCCACTAACGGATGACCTGGCCGGTAAGACTCTGCATACTCAATAAGTTCTTGAAGGACATCTCCGACTAACCGGTCGTCTGTAAGGGCCCAGAAGCTACGCATCCGATTAGCCTTGGAACCGCTATGTCCCTCAAGGTATCGAATATCGTCTATCTCGACGTCAAAGTCTCGGAAGAAGTCAGCAAACGTGCGATCACTAAAATTCAATACGTAGCCACTGCCCATCTCTAGGAATTCCTCAAGATGATTCTTTTCTCGAAATCTCAGTGATGCCATCTGCTTCCCACCATTTTTCTATAGACTCCTAACGATAAGATCAGGGCCTTCGCAGATCGCGACGCGATCAAGAAGTGCCCTGGATCGCCATGTTGGCATGAAATTATAAATTGACAGATGATCCTATGAATAGTCATCAATTTCGAGTTTTACGTTACAGTACTCAGCCGCACCTGTCAGATCCGGAAAAAGCGTTGCATGATTTATATTCATAGAATTCAAATTACGAAGGCATTTTATTCGTTCACTCTCAGGAATGCTGATCTCTACAAATATGATACGTTTCTTTTCTGCGTTTTGATCTTTTGCATAGCAGTTCTGAACGATTCTTCTTATGTCAACGCTTTCAAAAAATGGATTCGTGAACAATCCTCTTTGGTTCAATAATCGCGGGTTCTCATCTGACAACGGCTCAACAAACTCGATAAAGTGGTCATAAGGCTCAGTGTCAGGAGAGTTAGAAGGACCCCACCTTCCCAGATCCTTGCTTAAGCCATAAATGTATCGCGAAGAGGTCGTTTCTTGAGTAAAGCCATTCGGCTTCTCTCTAAACGCAAAATATGTGGCAACAAAGGGAGACTCAGTCCAATCTAATAATGGTGTGGCTAAGCCATAGTGTTGCCCAAGTGCCCATATCTCATCGTCGTCTAACTGGGGGGGATTCTGCCCACGCCTTCCTCTAATTGCCCGTTCAAAGATTTGCTTATGTTCTTCTAACCTTGCTGCCCGGTCCTCTTTCTCTTTAACCACACGATCAAACTTGGATCTTAGTTCCCAATCATCTCTTTGCCCTCGCCATATGAAATCCCCATGTTCAAGCAAGTTTGCGATAACATCATGAAACTGATCCCAGCTAACGAGGTCTATGTTTAGAATGCCGCTATTCCATTCGCCAGGACCTTCGGAGCTTTGATAGTCACACAAAGTTGCGACTCGACATTCCATATGAGTCTCCTATGATTAATTCCCTTGAGACAACTGATGCCAACGCACGGGTTCAATCGCGACGCGATAGCGGCGTCGATTTGCAGCCCGTTAGCAGTTCAAAATCTTTAATTCTGAAGCCTAAGTTTCAATTAAACTGCTGCACTATGACTTGTCACGAAACTCATGATCGCGACTACTACGGACGGGGCAGACAGAGCCTTGCCCGATAGTACCTCCACAATAGACACAGATCCACAATCCGACATCTTTTGTTTTAAACTCATGATCACGTCCTCTACGTACAGGGCACTTGGTTGGTGTACCTGCGATTTGACCACAGTAAACACAAAATATAACCTTAACGCTCATTTGCATACTCCAATGTTATTAGTGTCTCAGGGCATTGTCTCTATCGAAAAGGAATGTGAATCGTGTGCGAAAAACTGGAAGAAGTTGTGTGAAATAATAACTCATACAATTGCCTTATTGGTTGCCTGCTAACGATTTATTAGCAGGCATTTGTGATGCTGGTGAAGTTTGGACTGCCATTACTTTGTATAACGTAATCGAAAATTACTTCATCCTCATCGTGGCTACGAGTGTCATCTTTCACCGAAAGTATCTTTATCGCTGCATAAAACCCATTCGTGTTTTGTAGGACCGCTACCTGACCAACCTGTGGCCTGCGAGCCCTAGATGACCCATCGAAGTCACGAGCATCTTCAATTTCGGCGATATGGTTCACGCCCTTTGCAATAGCAATAGTTCTAATTCCGGGCGGATCGTTATAAAGCTGGATGCATGTATCACTTGACTTGGTGAAGTCCAGTTCAAAAGCCAATTCACCTTGGCCGATAAAGTACCTGCCGTTGTTATTTGAGTAGTCGAAGGTCACTTTGCCGCTCGTAGCAGGAGATACGTACTTTTCACTGTTTGGAAGAAACCTTTGGTTGGCAAAGGCCTTGGCCGTTTGAAAAGGATTCTTCCCAATCGGCGGAATTGGTAGAACTGGCTCATCAAGCAATTCACGAAGAAGCTCTTCATAGCTGTTTTCATACAGACTGTCGTTTTCAAACGAAACGAATAATCTGCCGCCCAAGAATATTGGCACCTTCTTGTCTCGGCTATTGTTCCTTATTACCGGCACAACCCAATTAGAATTCAAATCCGCCATGAGTTCGGCGGTGATTATTTGCTTTTCGTATCCTACGCCACCGCTACCCAAATTCGCTTTATCAACATATTTTTCCGAGCAAATACAAATAACTCGATTCGCCTCGGACAACCCCCGCTCCATGAAAGCTGCCAAATCCTGTCCTAGCCTCAAGTTCCATCGATCAAGCAATACATCAACGCCATTGGATCTCAATCGCGTCGCGAGCTGCAGTACCCAATCGGAATGTACTTGATCATCGTGTGAGTATGATACAAAGACTGTTGGTTGCATTAAACCCTCAAATTTTTAGACACATAGATATGTGGACATGACTGCTAACGATAAGATCAGGAGCAGTTGAATCGCGTAGCGATTTAGCAGTCTCCTGCATTGTTTGGTTCTGACCTTGTTGATGGAATATTCTTCTTTTGGGTAAAATAGGCTCGAATAAGAACTGCATTAACTAGGACTATTACGACTAAACACGACAGTGCCAAGAATGCTGTTAGTCCGGCACAGACGAGTTCATATTTGCTCAACATGACGTCGGCTTTCATTTCCGAACCCAACAGTCCGGGAAGGAAAAAATGACCTATCCAGATTAACGACCAGAAAAACAGAGATAGAATTAAATTTACAAATACGATCGCACGTCGATACGAATTCACTAGATCACCTTTTTATCTTAACGCTGTAACAGTACATGATAAAATACAAGCTGCGGATTCACATGTCAAGAATCTATGTTTTGCTGAGTTCAGAACGCCAGGAATAAGGGGCGGAGGTACGACGTCCCTTTTGATTCCTTTGTTATGTTAATCTGACTTTTGATACTTCTTCTACCAAGGTTATACCTGTGTCGATTAACTTAAGGGCTACATTTTCAATTGCCTCTTCTAAATCTTGCATGCCGACATTAAAATCTACGTTTTTACAGTCGTGTCCAAATATCATAAGCAGTAGTTTCTCTTCTTCAGGCTGATTCGTGTTTTTTTCAACAAATCTTAAAGGCAAACCATGATGAATTGGGATCCGCACATAATCGTAAAAGGCCTTTGTTTTCTCTGAAATATCAGAACTAACTAGAGTCGCTTGGGTCAAATTGTCTATTATGGTCTTAAATCCAACTTTACGCTGCTTTTCTAATTCACGCTGAAAATTGGCCGTTGCAGAAAACTGTTTTTCAGTAACTGAGGCCATCCTACTAATCTCTACTTCTCGCACTAAAAGTTCAAGAAGCGATGACACAACATGAAGAGCGCCTAACAGAGCCCCTCCCCGTAGACAGAGGTCAAGATCGACCTTGTAGTAGTGGCTAGCTCCGCTAAAACGTAAATGGGCTAATCGACTCAAGCATCTATCAATCTGCTTAACAGCATTGCTACAAAACATATCTTTATAGTCTCTACTCCTTAGACAACGGAAAACATAACAGTGTATTAGGTAGCGTGTCCTACGAATAATATTAGGGGGACAGGCTAC
>CAZBTJ010000210.1:0-7550 GCA_964494325.1 uncultured Pirellulales bacterium | reverse complement strand
GTGTGTAAGGGCGAGAGCGAAACCCGCGAGTTTACACTGGCTGAAGTGGGCGCCACAAATCTGGACGCAGATTTCACGCTGGCAGACGCCTGGGACTTTGGTCCAGGTACTGGTACTCCCACGTATGAATTCTGCAGCTATTCCTATCATTATCCGTTCAACAACTATGCCCTGACAACCACCCATGAACCGACCATGGCAATGGCTGCAGACCGTAATCCCTGGATGACATTGCCTGATGAGCGTGGCGATGTTGAGTTCCATTGGCAGGGCTTCAAGCCTGACGAAGATCCTCACCAGGGTACTTCAGAGCAGGCCCGCGTGGGTAATACGGATGCTCACCAGTTGGAAGGCCAGAATGTGCTGTTCCTGGACAGCCATGTGGCAGTGGAAAAACGTTCTTACTGTGCCACAGAGCAGGATAATATCTATACCATAGCTAAGAAAAATGCCATGAAGACTGATCCAATGTACTATACAGGCGTCGCATTTGCCTATGCCAACAAGCCCAGCAGCCGTAAGGATTCCTATCTGATTAACGAAGGATCTGGCGTCACACCGGGTGGTGGTGGAGGGCCTGCTCCTAAATAGTTGATTTGACATTGAGGTGCGGCAATCACAGATTCTGACGTTGCCGCACCTCTTGTATTTGCCCTGCAATTCTGCTAAAGTGCTCCTCTGACTAAAAACAGATGATTTTGGCATGTGAAAGGAGTGCTGTGCGATGGGGCAGACAATTGTCTATAAAATATTGGAAAAACACATAAAAGAAGGTCAACTCAAGGCGGGCGAGCCCATTGGTATTCGGATTGATCAGACGTTGACCCAGGATGCGACGGGCACAACCGCCTTTTTGTTGTACGAATCCATGGGGGGCGGGCGTGTCAAAACGGATGTGTCTGTCAGCTATGTGGATCACAATATGGCTGGTTTTGGCCCTGAAAACCACAATGATCACCTGTATCTCCAGACTGTGGCAGCCAAGAGCGGAGTGTATCATTCCCGGCCGGGCAATGGTATTTGCCATCAGGTGCATTTGGAACGCTTTGGAAAGCCAGGGACGATTCTCCTCGGCAGTGATTCCCACACCCCCACTGGCGGTGGCATCGGGATGTTGGCCATTGGTGCAGGCGGGATGGACGTCTCTGTGGCCATGGCAGGTGGCGCGTTTTTTATGGCCGCTCCCAAGGTGGCAGGCGTAAAATTAACCGGTCAGTTAAGAGACTGGGTCGCTGCCAAGGATGTGATTATCAAGTTGCTGAGCATCCTGACGACCAAGGGCAATGTGGGGTGGATCGTAGAATACTTTGGTGACGGTGTGGCCAGCTTGTCTGTGCCTCAGCGTGCGACGATTACGAATATGGGGGCAGAACTGGGTGTGACCACGAGTGTGTTCCCCAGCGATGCATCGACCCGAGACTTCCTGGTGGCTCAGGGGCGGGCGCAGGACTATAGCCCCATGGCCGCCGATACCGATGCCGCATATGACCGTGTGATAGAGATCAGCCTGACAGATCTGGAGCCCATGGCAGCCTGTCCGTCGTCTCCTGACAATGTTCGGAGCATTCGAGAGATCTCGGGTATGGACGTGCAACAGGTGGTGATTGGCAGTTGTACCAATTCCAGCTTGAGTGACATGATGATGGTGGCCAATGTGCTGAAGGGACGTGAAGTCCATCCGTCCGTGGAACTTGGCATTGCCCCCGGCAGCAAGCAGGTGTTGAATATGATGGCCAAGAATGGGGCTCTGGCAGATGTGATTGCTGCAGGGGCTCGTTTGCTGGAATCTGGTTGTGGGCCCTGTATTGGCCAGGGTTTTTCGCCTGGCAGCGGTGCAGTCAGTTTGAGAACCTTTAATCGAAATTTTGCCGGCCGATCAGGCTCCAAAGGCGATCAGGTCTATTTGGTCAGCCCAGAGACCGCGGTGGCGGCTGCCTTGACTGGCAAGCTGACAGATCCTCGCTCCCTTGACATCACATACCCCGCCATGTCATTGCCTGACGCATTTGACGTGGATGATCGAATGATTCAGCGGCCAGCCACGGAAAAAGAGGCTCAGGAGATGACGGTCCATAGGGGTCCGACCATTGTGGTACCCGAGGCTCCTGCGGCCCTGGCAGAGTCATTGACCGGTCAGGTCATCCTCAAGTGTGAAGACAAGATTACGACGGATCACATCATGCCGGCTGGCACATTTTTGAAATTGCGGTCCAATGTGCCCGAATATGCCAAGGTGGTGTTTAACTGCTTTAGCGAGGAGGGAAAGCCAACCTTTGCAGACCGAGGTTTGATGCTCAAGGCTGCGGGCATTGGCGGGATTATTGTGGCCGGGCAGAGCTATGGCCAGGGCTCCTCACGCGAACACGCTGCTTTGTGCCCCATGTATTTGGGGGTGCGTGCGGTTTTGGCCAAGAGTATTGAGCGTATTCATCGGGCCAATTTGATTAACTTTTGCATCGTGCCCTTGACGTTTGCTGATTCTGCCGATTATGACAGTCTGTCTCAGGATGACATGCTCGAGATAAAGGGGCTCAGAGAGGCTGTGCAGAACAGTGATCAAGTGACTGTGACCCAAGCGGATGGCAGCACATTTGTGGCTGATCTGACTTTGTCGCCCAGAGATCGCCAGATTCTATTGGCTGATGGATTATTGAGTTTTACGCGTAAAATGAATCAATGCTGAAGTTTTGCAAACTTCAAGTTTTCAGTTTTCAGTAGGCAGTTTCCAGCATGAAACACGCATTTTATTAAAAACTAAAAACTGTACACCACAGGGTTTTTTGCAGAAGTCCTGTCAATAGTTGAAATAGATGCGATTGATTAAGGATAGAACGCATATCAAAACGAATGGAGTAGTTATGAATCGAAAACGATGCCTATTGGCATGTGGGCTTGGTCTGCTGATTATGACAGGTTCGGTTTGGGGGGCGCCGCTGCTTCGCGATGGTTTGTACGCAAAATCGGTGCCGGCGCGTGTGGTTGCGATGTCAGACAAAGGTCCCTGGTTTCTTGAAATTCACAGTGAGATCAAAGATAAGAAAATCGTGGTGCCCAAGGGGACACGCATGGAACTGCTGCCCTGCAGCATGCTGGAAATCATATTGGGAGATGCCAAGGTCACTCTTGATACGGATTTGCGTGTGTGGGCCAAGATCGCTCAGTATCATGATAAGAATTATGTGTTCCTCATGAATTACTTTTCTCTAAGCCCGGCCGTCAAACAGGCATCGGACAGATCGGCGTCACAGGCAAACGCGTCTGCTAAGGTGAATCGGATCCAAATACCAGAGGCCGTCAGAAAACGTATGGCAGAGCAGCCAGTAGTCCATTCGCGGTCATTGCCAAAGGTGGCTACGGTGTTGACAAACAAGATCCTCATAAATCGACTTGGTTATGTCAGAACCCATAAGGAAAAGAAAGTATTTGTATTTGACGGACTCGGGTATTCTGTGGGCGAGTCGCCTGTTCAGGTGTTGCCATGTCGGGCACTGGAACGTATCGAATGCCTTCAGAACATGGGGGTAGGTCCCTACAGATTTAGTATTGCGGGCATGACCACCGTGTTTAGAGGCCAAACGTATATTTATCTTCAAAGGGCATTGCGTGTGTTTAATCACGGCAATTTTGGGCAGTAAAAAGGACGCAATATGAGTGAGTCTCTAGACCGTATTTTGTTTAACTATCAGGATCCCAATTGGTCAGATAAGCTTGAAGGTATTTATGAGGCTGCCCAGGCTGCGACTTATTTTGAAGATGGAAGCCCTGAAGATGTGACATTGACTGGGATTATTCAGAAGGTCAAACAGACCAAAAACAAGGCCCTGCTGGACTTTACACAACGGTTTGACCAAGTCGAACTCGAAGAGGATGAGCTGCGTGTCTCGCCGGAAGCATTGAAGGCGGCGCATGAACAACTGCCTCCGGCCTTGCTTGAGTCTCTTAGGTTGGCCATTGATAATGTGCGAAGCTATCAACGGGCCATATTTGTGGGAGACAAACGGTCTCACCCTGGTATTCGCTATTCAGCAATTGAACGCGTAGGTGTGTGTGTGCCTGGCGCGTCTGCGCCGTTGCCGTCTACAGTCATCATGACCGTTGTACCTGCTCAGGTGGCTGGGGTGCGAGATATCGCCGTGATTTCTCCACCCCGTTACCAGGGGTCTATTCATCCGGTGATTCTGGGTGTGTGTTATGAGCTTGGGATCACGGAAGTGTATCGTATGGGGGGGGCTCATGCCGTAGCAGCCCTTGCCTATGGGACTGAAACCATCAAGCCGGTTCACAAAATTGTGGGACCAGGTAATCAATGGGTTCAGATGGCCAAGCGAAAGGTCTTTGGCCGTGTGGACATTGACTCCATAGCTGGCCCGAGTGAAGTCCTGATTCTGGCCAATGATCAGGCAAATCCAGCCTGGGTTGCCGCTGACATGTTGAGTCAGGCTGAGCACGCCCCTGGCAGTGCTGTGGTATTTACCGATTCGGACAGCCTGGCTCAGTCGGTCCTGGAAGAACTAAAAAAACAGGTGGTCACGCTGGATCGCTCAGAGGGGACCATCGACTGCCTGTTGCGTTTTAGCAGCATTATCGCGTTTGACAGTATTGATAATATGGTGGAGCAGGCCAACCTATTGGCCACTGAGCATCTTGAAATTCAATGTGGCGATCAAACTCAGGCGGTGGCAAACCGCATCAAAAACGCCGGTGCCATGTTCCTTGGGGCGTATACGCCCGTCGCAGTGGGTGACTACTGGGCGGGCCCCAGCCATACCCTGCCCACAGGTCGGACCGCCAGATTTTTCAGTGCGTTAAGTAGCAACAGCTTCATAAAATCAACCAGTATCATCTCTTACGATGAAAAAAAGCTTCGGGACAGTGTCCCGCATATTGTGGCCCTGGCCACAACCGAGGGGTTGGATGCGCATGCCAAAAGTGTGCAGGTACGATTCAAAAAATAGCCCTTGATCGGGCAATTCTGCCCGTTTTAAGCCTCATTTTCCAAATTTTATTGGGTTGGCTAGCAGGGATTGTGTGCGCTTTATTTGGTGGGTTACAAAAAATATTCCAAAAATTGGAAAAATACAATAAAGAAGCTAGGCTAAATAGCCCATAGTATGACATAATAAGCTGTGAACGTTGCGTATTTTGAGGCATTCTGCCGCCCCTTGTATTTTATGATTTCGGAAGGAATGCTGGTAAGATTTATGCGCATATCAGGTGTGAGAGAAGCTTGTTATTTATCGCCAACGGTGCGTTGCTGTTGGGTTTGGATAGAAAACTTGAAGGAGAAGAAGCATGTCTAGAAAAGTGAAAGAAAAGAGTGCCTTAATTGTTACGGCTGTCCTCATTGGACTTTGTGCCGTGTCAATCGGGTTCGGGCAAACAACGGGTCCCGTGGTACCATGGTCACACGCTGATGTCGGCAGCCCCGAAGCAGGAGATGCGGTCACTGCAGATGGGAAAATCTTTGAAATTATCGGTGCTGGTGCTGATATTTGGGGCACCGCTGATAACTTTCATTATATGTTTATCCCTCTAAGTGGCGATGGTGCCATGTCGGTCCTCGTAACGAACGTCGGTACGGGCACCAGCAATTGGACCAAGGGTGGTATTATGATTCGCGAGACCCTTGATACCGGTTCTATAAACGTGTTTACGGCTATCACTGGTGGTGATGGTGGTGGTGCAACCTTCCAAAGGCGTGATACAACCGATGCGGCATCGGCGTCTGACCATCCACTGGCTGGTATTGCCCCGCCGTATTGGGCTCGCCTGGTTCGTGAAGGAAATACCTTTTCGGGTTACGTGTCCACCGATGGTGTGACCTGGGAACAGGAAGGTGCTTCTCAGGATGTCGAGATGGCCGATCCGGTATACATCGGTCTGGCCGTGACCTCACACACAGCGGGTGAATTGCGGACTGTTACATTTGAAAATATCATTGGTGAAGGCGGCGCTATGTTGGGCGATCCTGGGGCCGCCTCTGGGCCGAATCCGGGGAACGAGGCCTCTGATGTCTTGCGTGATGCCAGTTTGTCTTGGACACCTGGCATCTATTCTGCGAAGCACAATATCTATGTGGGTGATAGCGTAGAAGATGTTAATACGGCTACAGTACCAATGGCTTCAAATTTGGACGTGAATTCATTTGATGCTGATCGTTTTGAGTTTGGCAAAACTTATTTCTGGCGTGTGGATGAGGTGAATACTTCTCCGGATAGAACCGTTCGCAAAGGCAGTGTCTGGAACTTCACAGCAGAGCCCTATTCAATTCAAATTCCCGGTGCGGACATTATTGCCACGGCCTCCAGTTCTTCTAACGACTTGTCACTGCCCGAGAACACAATTAATGGTTCTGGCTTGGGTGAAGACAACGTACATGGCATTGCCTCTGAAACCATGTGGTTCACGATGATGAATGACGAGACCCCTTGGATTCAATACGAATTCGATGGCGTCAAAAAGCTGGATACCATAAAGGTCTGGAACTCAAACAGTTCTGCAGAAGGTTTCATTGGCTATGGTGTCAAGGATGTTCAGATAGAGTATTCAACGGATGGCGAAACCTGGGAATTAGTCGAAGACAACACAGTGCTCAATCGCGCGCCTGGTTTGCCCACCTATAATCAGTATGATGAAATTGCCATGGGTGGTATAGCCACCAAGATGGTTCGTTTGAATATTCAAAGCAACTTTGGTGGCTTCATGCAGGCTTACAGCCTGAGTGAAGTCCAGTTTTACATGATTCCTGCGGCAGCCCGCACACCAGAGCCTGCCTCCGGGGCAGTGGATATTCTCCCCAACGCGGTTGTGTCCTGGCGTGCAGGCCGTGAAGCGGCTCAAAGCACTGTCTATGTCAGTATAGATCCCAATGAAGTCGCTGATGGTCTGGCACCTTCTGCCACATCCAATACCAACAGTATTGACCTCAGCTCGTTTGACCTTGAAATGAGTACGACCTACTACTGGCGCGTGGATGAAGTGAACGAGTTGGAGGCTGAGTCTGTGTGGGCAGGTCCTGTATGGAGCTTCTCAACCGTGTCTGCAATTGTCGTTGAAGATTTTGAGAGTTACGGCAACGACAGTCCGGATCGTCCCTTCCAGGTATGGCTTGATGGATATGGCTATTCAGCCGATGAATTCTTCCCTGCCGAGTACAATGGCAATGGCACAGGTGCCGGCATTGGCCATGACATTTGGAGCGTAGCCAGTTCTCACTATAATGGCGACATTATGGAAACTGCCAACACCATGCCAGGTAGTAGCCAGTCAATGCCATTCTATTACAGCAATTCAGGTAATGTGGCATCCCAAACTGAACGCACATTTGCCCCCGCGCAAGACTGGACCGTGGGTGGGGCTCAAACCCTGTCAATCGCCTTTAGTGGTCAAACAGGGAACACAGGCACGCTGTATGTCAAGATCAACAACACCAAGCTGACCTACCCACGGGCTGCAACGAACATTGCAGTGGGTGCATGGCAGGCCTGGAATATTGATCTGACTTCCATGAATGTTCAAAATGTCACAACCCTCCAGATTGGTGTGGATGG
>CAZBTJ010000209.1:0-7589 GCA_964494325.1 uncultured Pirellulales bacterium | reverse complement strand
GGATTCCAGCAATAGGTCTTGCCCGGTGCCAGGGCATTCCCCCCATACGTGACGCTGCTAGATGCATCGGATGTCACCTTGCTTGAATCCCACAGGTCCGCCCTGTCCTCAGCCAGCAGACCAACGTCGGACGCCACGAGAATACGGTACGCGGACTGGACATCAGACGGCACATCAGACGGCATGACCCAGGAAAACTCGGGTGTGCTGTCACGAATCACCGTCATTTCAGGATGTGCTAATAATTCGCACATCAATCCGCTTGGCGCGTTATCCAGTGCAAACGACGTGCTTGCCAAACAGCCCAATAAAGTAATAAGAACCGCTGTAGTTTTCAATGTTGTATCTCCCTGAAGGGTTTACATATCATGTTCTTTCTCTGTGCCGTGTCTTGCTTTTTTTTAGTGTGGAACAGCAGCTCCCATTTTATTGCCGATCCCCACAATGATCGTCGAAAGAATCAGTGTGGCTATACCGAGAATGACGCATCGTATGGTGTTCTTGCTGGATCCCTTCCATTCGTGGGTCAACAATCCAATGGCATTGCTGGTCACAATGATAAACGCCATGTGCAGGGTCCAACTGGCAAAATCGTATTTGCCCATCTGCGTGGATCCCATGCCGTAAAAGAAGAACTGAAAGTACCACAGAACCCCGGCCAGTATGCACAACAGGTAATTCCGGGATAGGTGCCCTTTCGGTGCATGGGCATAATCGGTAAATGTCTTGTTCTTGAAGCTGAGCCAAAGGCACCAGATACAGTTGGTGGTAAATCCACCCAGCAGAACAATCACCAGGAGCGGGATATTGGAGAGGACCGGACGTATGCCCAATTCAACGGCCATGTCCTGGATCGGTGCACCCGCCCTGAAGGCAAACGCCATGCAGGCGCTCAGTATGCCTGCGAACGTGGCCACAAAGATGCCCTTGGTAAAATTGAACTCCGCAATGCTCTCAGCCTTTTGTTCTGCGGATAGCCCCTTTTCCTTCATCATGCCCGCTTTGCCACAGAGGATGATACCCAGCAGACACACAGCAATCCCCCCCAATGTCACCTGGCCTGATGTCTGGGTCAGCAAATCCGTAAAAATGACGGCGTCGGACCCTGGTGCACCGAAGAACTGATCGTAGAGCGGGGGAATGAGTGTGCCAAACATCGCGCAAAATCCCAATGCCACTGACACGCCCAGAGAGATGCCAAGGTAGCGCATGGACAGGCCGAATGTCAGCCCGCCAATGCCCCAGAGAAGCCCAAAGAAGTACGCCCAAAAAAGCACCTTCATGGGGACTGAACTGAACACATCGACAAAATTTGGCATGACAATCAAGGCCATCACCAACGGGGCCACGATCCACGCAAACACGCCCAGCAACAGCCAATAGGTCTCCCAGGCCCAACCCTTGATTCTCTTACAGGGCGCATAAAAACTACCCGCAGCAAATCCCCCAATCGCATGGAATATTATACCTAGTATGGGATTCATGGTTTCCTTTCCGATTTAATGCGTGTCGCTCACGTCCTTGATTAATCTTGGCTGACCAGAATTCGAACAGGTCCGAGCAGGCCCGAGACAAGAAGTTTACCAGGGCCGCGGCCGGTTGTAAATGTGTAGCGTCCGGCCTTGTACTCTCTGCCTTCCAGAAACCCGGATGCCCATTTCACGGTTCGCACAGCCTTATCCGGGGCCTGCTGATCGCCTAACAGCCGGTTGGCCCAACGGTTGGCAATCTCAATCTCCAGCACATTGCCCTTGGCCTTAACAGTGTCTGTAATATCCACACGCCAGGGCGCACACCAGACCACACCCAGGTCCCTGCCATTGAGCCTGACACGGGCCATGTCATGAACCGTGCCAAGATCAAGATAGAGCCGTTTAGAGGAAACCTGAGACTTGAAACCTGAAACCTGAGGCAAAGCAAAGACTTTCTGATACGTGGCTATGCCGGAATAGTACTTGATGCCGCGTTCCTCTCTCGTTGTCCAATCTTGAAGAGTTTTGAATGTCACCTTGTCTGAGCCACCCCATTTCGGATCAAAAGAGAGGTCCCATGATCCTTGAAGTGTTGTTACAGTGGTTGCTTCGGGGAAATTCACCGCGTCAGTCACTGCCACAGACTTGGATAATTTCTTTCGCGGAAACATCACAAAGAGACTTTGATGCGGTTCAAAAGTTATCGGCACAGATGTGGTCTTCCCGTGACGGGTAAACTGCGGTAAGGCCCTCATTTCCGCAGTCAGAGGATTCCACAACTGGGGTGTGCCTCTTCGCACACGAAAGCGGCAGGTTGTCTCCACCTTCCTGTTCTCAGTATTAGAGATGAAATAGATGTCCAGGGCACCGGTCCGACGATGCCCATAACGCACAGGTCCATCAGACTGAAAATCCATTGGAATCTTCATGGCCTCGAGCACAGCGGCAGTTGTGACGTACTCCGGATAGAGTACGGTGTCAGAGGTTGCTGGCGTGGCCTTTAAATTCCACGGCCCCATACCTCCAGGGCCCAGTCGCTTTGCCGCAGACCAGTTGGTTCCGTCAGCGCTGGCATCCCATGTCTGATCCGAAACAATGACCTGCTCAGGTCCGTCAGATTGACTCAACTGAATCGCAGTAATAAAACCTGCGGGATTCGGATCATTCGAAGCGTTGTTTGCAGTGACTGTCACCCTGTTCCTGCCTGAACGCAAAACAGGCAGAATATCTGCTCCAGAGATGTTATTGAAATTGTCGCCTGACAGGACTGGCTTGCCATTGACCTTTAGCGTAAATGAATTATCAGCAGTGGCCTCAATTTTTGCCTTTGCCAGGGACTTGACATCCAAGACGTCAAATGTGGTTCGAAAATGGACATCTCCAGGCGCAGCGGAGCTTGCAGGATTCCCCCTGTCAAGCCAGATCCAGGTCCCCTTCTTGGGCAACAGGGGTGTGTCTTGCTCTTTATCTTCCTTCTTGACCTGAACGCCTTGATCAAGAATTATTCGTCCCTTGCCCAGCTTCCGTTCAGTCGTGGGTGTCTTGCCCCAGAGTTTCTGCGCCAACTTCTGCACCCTGGCATCACACTGGGGATAGCCACTCAGGCTTGGCGACGCCATTGGCGGAGCACCATACACAACGGCCCCTGCCTTGACCAGTTGGATAATCTTCTCCAACAGTTTCGGCGTCATGGTGTCGAAATGTGGCAGTACCAGCAGCCGATACTCAGTCCCGCCTGGAAATACAATGCGACCCTCCTTCATCTGGGCACGATCCATCAGGATATTAGGCGAACATCCATCAAAGCCATAGCCCTTCTTGTCAGCCAGGGGCCCCTTACCTTCCAAGGCACTGGCTGGGGCACGAAACACATGAGGCGCCCCCTCGGGGGTCAGATAGAGGATGTCAGAAACTGTCACACCCTGTCGTAGCAAATGGGAGCAACGCGTGACATACTCATGATAGGTCCCAACCATGGGCCACCAGGTCTGGCCACGGTCCCAGTGCACGCCATAGGGCCCCATGGTCATGCCCGGCCGATGCTCGTCGCCCAAAGGCTTGTGCGCAAAGGTATGATACACAAACCGGTTGATGCCCATGGCGAACGCCCAGTCACCCTGGTTCTTCATAGCACCCGGATACTGACGCCATTGATCCTGTCCTGTAAATGCCTCAGCAGACACGATCGAGCGTCCCATGGTATGGGCTATGGAGGTGGATTCAATACAACTGAAGGACGAGTCAAATCCATAGCCTGCGCCCCAGAATTCGCACATGGGCACATCAGCCACAGCCCCCAGATCGAGGTCGGCACAGGGGTTCATGTCGTACGGTTCTATGGAAAGTTCAAAGCCGTGTTTGTGACCCAGTGTTTTCAAGTGGCCTGCATAGTTTTCCAGGACAAGCTCCTGCGCCGTCATGCGTAGGTCCCACAGAAAACGTTCAGACACCTCCACACTCGTCACAGCGCGACCGCTGAATGTCACAAAGTAAGGCTGTGGATCGTAACCACGACGTTGCTTGAACTCTTCTCGGAACTTGGGCGTCCAGTTCTGTGCACCCATTTCCCAGCTGTCCAGGTGGACTGTGGTCCATCCGTGTTTTGCACGCGGCCCCACTCTCGCAAGCAACTTGCCGTAATAGTTATCAAAATGATCCTCCAGAGCCTGTTTGTCGAGCTTGTCATGATCAAAGCCCACACCGGGTTGCGGTGCAGGACGTGTGCTTGCGCCTGTGGAACGACGGCCCATACGCATAATGGTCCAGTCCCCGGCTGGGACGTCCCAGGTCAGTTTGCCGTTCGCCTGCACATGATCAGTCAGGTCAATCATTTTTTTTGGATCAATGACGCTTGATTCATCCTGCGGCACATAGCTCGCCCTGGTAGGCAGAAAGGGTTTGACACCAGGCATGGACGTGTACGGATCACGTTCGTACAGGGCCTTCTCGTTGATATCGTCGATAAGCAGGCTGCATTTTGGGAATGCGTATGTCACAATATCTTCATAAAAGGGACTGCGCATTCGGTGCCAGCGCGTGCTTCTCTGGCCCGGCACAGGGAGGACCTCTTCAAAGGTGCCAGGCCCTTGTGCTTCCACAGTGCTGAATACCAGATGCTGCATGGACTGCTCGGCGGCAACCCACGGCCCCCCGCTGCCGGTCCAGCCAGGACCTGCACCGAGTGTAATATCAATACCCAGACGTTCAGCCTCATGAACTGCATTGGCGAACAGATCCTGCCACTGATCACTCATAAAGTCAACCGGCCCGCGAGGCACGCCCACGTTCACCTCGAGAAAGACCAGATTCCCCAGTCCAACCTCTTTCATGGACTCCAGATCCTTGACCATCTCTTTCTTGTTCAGATTGCCATCCATGAAGTACCAGTACACACCAGGCCGAGCCGAGTCAGGCGGATGCCTGAAGCCGTTTTCAAGATCAGCGGCGCAAACAAATGTGGCAAGTGCTCCAACAAGTAAACACAACATCAACAGTTTGTATCTCATGGATACCCTTTCTTTCAGCTTGTGTATTCATTCAGTAGGCGAAGATATATGCGATAATTGTCCAGCGACACGCCAGGCGGTGTCTGGTGATCCACACTGGGAATGAATCCGCCGGCCTTGATGATCGGCACCAGGCGTTCGAATTCCTGACGCATGGCCTCTTCACCGTGTTTCATGACCATCTTGTCGTAATGTCCCACCATGGCCAGGCCGGGAAATTGGCTTCGCAATGCCATGCCATCCACACCGGCCTGACGCTCCAGCGGCAAGACACCCTCGACCCCATTATCCAGAAGCCACGGTACGAGTTCCGTGACATCTCCATCCGTGTCCACGATGGTGAGCATGTCCATGGCCTTGGCGCGGGCCAGAAGTTGTTCATAATAGGGCGAAAGATACTCGTCCATGTGCGTGCGAGAAATCATGGGGCCATTGTTGTAGGACATATCCTCAGCAACGGTCATGAATACCGGGTTGCCAATCTTTGCGATCTGATCCAAAAGCTTTAGATTAAAATCGAGCAGATCCTGGTTGATCTTGTGGAGCAGCTCGGGTTGATCGTAAAAGGCCAGCATCAGCTTCATAAAGCCCATCATGGTTCTCGGGAACCAGAAAAATCCTTCCAGTGTGATCCAGATCACAACATCGCCCTGTCGCTGACGCTCAAGCCAGGGAGCCATGCCGTCAATAGCCTGGCTGTGGTCCGGATACAGGAACTGCCTGTGCTCAAGATAATCATCCATGTTCGACACCACACCCTCCACGTGGTGCTGCTCCGCCTCGATGGTGGCTTCTGTGGTACTGAACCAGTACTGCTTGTACGGGTCAAGACCGAAATAATCGTGTATATCAAATATGTCCGTCAGATTCGCATCCAGCCCTTCATCCTGCCAGCGTTCGAGGGTCTTGTCCCACCACATGGCCCATTCCCACCGAGGCATGCGATCCACCTCCTGGAACCCCATCAAGGCCCTGAAACGCTCAACATGATTCATACCACTCGACATATCTGCCTCCCATAGGCTGTTGCCTTGCGGGCAACCACGTTTTCAGTTTCCACTGCTCATTGCCTGCCATGCCCATAGTCATTTATAAGCCCTGAGCTCTCCTGCCATGCTCAGTCACTGACAACCCAACAAGCCTCGCAGCCAAGTAACCTTAATTTATAGGGTTTATTGCGTGTTTTTACAAATGATAAACTACGAAAACAACAGGAATCGGTCTGCATCCGCGTCCCTTTCTGTGGAAGAAAAAAAAGCGGCCCTGAACTTGCCAGGACCGCTCAGTCTATTTCCAATTATGAACCTAAACCAAGAATTATGCGACCTTAGAACGCCTTGTAAATGGGCATTGTCCTGCCAGCCAGCGATGCGACTTCTGCTGCGGACAAAACACCCTTGTAAATGGACACCTCATCAAGCGTACCCACCATATATTCAACAACACCATAGGAGTTACCAATATGAAGCGCCTGATCGGGTTTCATAAACAGGGGCGTCCCGTTTATTGTGATGGTTTCAGCCAGTGCGCCATTGAGATAGATCCTGGCCGCACTGTTGGCCTCATCAATAACATAGGCAATGTGATACCAGCTGTCTGTTTGCAGTGGTGTGGAAAGATCCACTGCCGTGCTCAACCAGGCAGTGCCATCGCCCACATCAGCGTGGATACGATTGGCATCAATCTTGAGGTCAAACGTATTTTCACCATTGTAACGTGTGCCCAGGATACCGCGGTTGCCGTCAAAATCAGACACGTTGACCCAGGTTGAAATAGTGAATGAATTGAGGGCCAGATCGTCTGCATACGCCACGATCACATCCTGATTACCGATGAACTCAATGCCCTGACCTTGCACACCGGGACCAAAGGCCGGGATACCATTATTGATCGTACCATCGTGTGATCCTGCGGCATCCAGAATATCCCCGTCGAACGGATAGTAGGCCACCAGATTTTCGGTGCCAGGTGCCACAGGGGTGATGAGTTCACTGGCCTCGGCATACAATCCAATGTCATCGATATAAATCATGCCAGTCACGCCACCACCATCGACACCGATGGACAATTGGGTAACATTGTCCAGACCGTTTATTGAAGACAGGTCGATTTGCCAGACCAGCCAGGCACCATTGGCAATATCGGCCGGGTCCTGGTCGTAGACAATCTTTGTGTTATTGATCTTGGCGTAGAGTTGTCCTGTATTGCCGGCAGTGCCGTGGAACGCAATCGACAGAGTCTGAACGCCACCTATTGTCCAGTCCAAAGGCGTGGTGAAGGATCGCTGTGTCTCTGAAGCCACCGCGCCTGAATTGCTGTAATAGAACGGCATGGACTGGCCGCTGCCAGGTAGGGTGATACCTGTTTCCATGATCAGGCCATCATAGTGAGGACTGGCCACCGTCCAGATGTCATGTCCAATACCAGACCCAGTGCCATTGCCACCGTACCCGGCTGGGAAGAACTCATCCGCGGAATAACCATATCCATCAAGCCATGCCTGGAACGGACGATCCGGACTGTCGTTGTTGTAGCCCTCAAAATCGTCAACCACCAGGGCGGTCACCGTGGAAAAACTCCACACAGGACCTGCCCACACAGACGTGGCTTC
>CAZBTJ010000208.1:0-7666 GCA_964494325.1 uncultured Pirellulales bacterium | reverse complement strand
GGCAGATACAAGGAAGAAACCGGAGGCCTGCTGTTGCAGGTCGAGGATTTCTGACACTGTAGATGGGCGTTGACTGCAAGCAGCATCCTAATATTAATTGTTGACACAGCACTAACGCTTGGTTGATAGGCTATGTGGAACGACAGGCAATGAGTGATGTAACACGCATCTTGAATGCGATCAAAGACGGTGATGCACAGGCCACGGACAAGCTCCTTCCGCTTGTGTATGAAGAGCTGCGGCGCCTTGCTACGCACAAGCTTCATTCTGAACCAGCCGGTCAAACCCTGCAGGCTACGGCCCTGGTCCACGAGGCCTATCTCCGGCTTATGGGGGATGAGGCATCGAACTGGAATAGCAGCGGGCACCTGTTTGCCGCAGCCGCAGAAGCCATGCGGAGAATTTTGGTGGAAAATGCCCGTCGTAAAAAGAGTCAGATCCGGGGTGGGAGCTATCAAAGGCAAAACTATGACGAATCTCAGGTGACCAGGGGACATCCTCAAGAGGACCTGGTTGAACTTGATGAGGCGCTAAAGAAGCTGGCTGAACACAATCCTGTGGCAGCTGAGGTGGTGTCGCTTCGCTATTTTGGTGGTTTGACTCTGGAAAAAATAGCAGAAATCAAGGGTGTCACAGGCCGAACTGCCCGGCGATACTGGCATTATGCGCGTGTGTGGCTATATCGTGAGATGTCCAGACAGGACAGCTGATTCAGCCAGAGACCTGCGCCTGCTTGAATGCACAGCCCTGAATGGCCCTACATTGAGGCCTCCTCCCGTCTCAACCTTGTCGCGATCTTTGTCGAAACGAGGACAAAAAAGCCTGTGTTCGCGGCCTCCTGTCGACCAGGCTCGCGGCAAAGAGAAAGGATGACAAACATGCGTAAGTTTGTGCCATTCTGAGTTATCACATCGCGGGCTCTTCTCTCCGCTTCTAAGAGTCCTCTTGTGTTTCCCGCGCATCGCGAAGAAATGTGGTGATTATTCCAATTATGTCTGTCCTATTCTGCTTTCAAATTACGCATTATTAGGTGGTAAAGGGATGTTATGGAGATGTTCTATGGCAAAGATAGAAAAAGACATTACGCTGATTTTGGCTGAAGCATTGGAAAAGAACACGGCTCAGGAGCAGGCCGCCTACCTGGACAGTGTGTGCGGAGACGATACGGCTGTCAGGCGAGAGGTTGAATCTCTGCTTCAAGTCGACAATCGGTTGGGGGATTTTCTGGAAAACACGGTGGATGATCTGGATATCACTCTGGATAGCCTGTCTGTGATGGAGGGGCCTGGCACGGTGATTGGTCGCTATCACCTGTTGGAGAAGATTGGTGAAGGGGGTATGGCTGTGGTCTATATGGCCCAACAGGAGCAGCCGATTCGCCGCAATATTGCCTTCAAGATCATCAAGCTGGGTATGGACACACGCCAGGTTATCACCCGATTTGAGGCGGAACGTCAGGCCCTGGCCCTCATGGATCATCCCAACATTGCCAAGGTGCTGGACGCCGGGTCCACGGATACCGGACGACCCTATTTTGTCATGGAACTGGTCAATGGTGTGCCGATTACCCGATACTGCGACAAAAACAAACTCAACACACGAGAACGACTGCATCTGTTTATCAGCGTGTGCCAGGCGGTTCAGCATGCGCACCAAAAGGGGCTTATACACCGTGACCTCAAACCCTCCAATATCCTGGTCACCTTTCATGAAAGTCGACCCGAACCCAAGGTCATCGACTTTGGCATTGCCAAGGCCACTCAAGATCAACTGACAGAGAATGCGCACCGCACAAGGCTGCAAACACTGGTGGGGACACCTGCTTACATGAGTCCGGAACAGACTCAAATCAGTGGAGGTGACATTGATACACGCACTGATATCTATTCCCTGGGTGTGGTGCTATACGAGATGCTCACCGGGGCGCCTCCCTTTGATGTGGAAGCACTCCTCAAGACAGGGCTTGATCGATGTCGTCGAGTGATTCGCGAAAGGGAACCGGAACGCCCTTCAACTCGCATTGCCCATTTGAATCGTGCCGAGGCCAGGGCCATGGTGACCTCACACAGAACGGATCCAGGAAAACTGGTTCGCATATTGCGGTCTGATCTTGATTGGATCGTGATGAAATGCCTGGAGAAGGAACGCTCTCGCCGATATGAATCTGTGCACAGCCTGACACTGGATATTCAGCGTTACCTCGACGGCGAACCTGTGCTGGCCCGGTCACCGAGTATGGCCTACCGGACATGGAAGTTTGTGAGACGTCACAAGGCCCTTGTCGCCATGGTGTTGATATTGATTCTGAGTGTGGTGGTCAGCAGCTGGCAGGCGGTTCGGGCCACACGTGCAGAGCGTGCCCAGCACAGGCTGCGCACCGTGGCTCAAGTGGCACAAGAAAACGAATCACTGCAGCGACAGGAGGCAGAAAAAGAAGGCCTGGCAGCACTCAGGCAGGCTTATAATTCTGAAATGAATCTGGCGCAGCAGGCCTTGTCCACGCACAACTACGGACGCACCGTGGCCTTGCTGGATCGACATCGTCCCAGACCCAACAAGCCTGACCTGCGTCAATGGGAATGGCGATACTTTTGGAATCAGTCACGCAGTGAAGCTTCATTTACGTTGGCACCCCATGTGGATTATATCGTAAGAACCATGATCTGTCCTGACGGACGATATCTGCTCTCCACGGATAAGCAGGGCATACTCAAGCTGTGGGATTTCACTGAGCAGCGAGTGGTTCTGGCATTGTCTGAACCAGGATTTGACGCCAGTGCCTTTACCTTTTCCCGGGATGGGGCTCGTTTGGCCTTGACCATCCATGATGGGCAGGGCGGCTCGAGGGTGAATGTCTGGGCCATTGCGTCGCATCAAATCGTGACAGAGTTTACGCATCCCCGTAGAATCCAGGCGATGACTTTTGCGCAGGATGACTCGGCTCTGCTCATACTGGATCGAGACATGGGCTTGCATGCCTGGGATTTTGAGGTGTCATTGCTCCAGGCCCAATGGCCTGAGAGGCCAGAGTCGTCGTTGCAGAGCCGCCGGGCCGTTTTTTCACTGGATGGCAAGTCCATCGCCATGATCGACCAGACGCGCCGCATCCGCGTATTTGATGTGCTCACCGGGGCAGAAAAGATGCAAATGGACGCCTTCGAAGGTGACATTGCGTCATTGGCGTTTTCTCCTGATGGGACCCTTCTGGCTGTCAGTCCGTTGTGGACCGCGATCTCGACGGACATCAAGGTGTTTTCAACAGAGTCTGGTGCCGAACAGGCGGTACTGGCTGGGCATGGTTCATGGGTTTCTTCGCTGACCTTCACACCCGATGGAGAACGTCTGATATCGTCCAGTGCAGACCAGACCATTCGGATCTGGCACGTGGACGACGCCCGCGAATTAACCCGATTGCACGGGCACCTTTCATCCGTCTTTTCTGTGGCTGTGTCGCCTGATGGAAAACGTCTCGTCAGCGGCTGCAAGGACGGCACTGTCTTCGGATGGGATCTGGAACACATAAAACATAAAACTCAGTTTGAGACGCTTCCGGTATCGATTCGTAGTATTGATTTTCTGCCGGCCAGTCATGAAATCTTGAGTGTCAACCGAGACGGCACTGTGACGTTGTGGGATTCGGAAACACTCCAGGAGAAAGAATCTCTTACGGTTCTCGGCCATGAGATCCGCAGGCTACTGATCTCGCCTGACAGTAAGCGTCTGATAGCGAGCACACAGCGAGGTGAGCTCAAGGTTCTCGACTTGGCCTCTAGACAGGTCGTCAAAGACATGGCATGGGATCCCAATCACAGTGCGCGCAGCGACTTGATCGGCTTCACGGATCAAGGTCGCACCCTGGTGATGATGACAGCCCACTCAGAAATTCGTTTGTTTGATACGGCATCATGGCAGGCCAAGTCGGTTCGTGTTCTACCCAATGCCAGGCCGAATGCGCCTGTGCCCATCCTGTCACACGATGAGCACTTCCTGTTGTATGTGGGGCACAATGAAACTCTTAATCTGATGGATCTACGGAATGGGACCACAGAAACAATGATGACCCACCAGACCTGGTCCGTGTTGGATATGGCTTTTTCGCCCAACAGCTCTCTCTTTGCTACCTCATCCGGAGAAGGCACTGTGAGTCTCTATGACGGCGAAAGTCGTGAAGCGATTGATGTATTGCGCGGCCATCTGATGGGCGTGATTGCTGTGGCCTTTTCAGCGGATGGTCAACGACTGGCGTCGGGCAGTAAGAGTGAGGAGGCCATTAAACTCTGGGACATCACGACCCGGCATGAGGTGGCCACCCTGCCCGGAGAGGGACTCCTTTCCTCTCATCTGAAATTCTCGCCGGATGGCAGACTATTGGGGGCCGTGAATTCCAAGGGCAAAGCCCATATTTGGCGTGCACCCTCTTTACGTGAAATCGATGAAGCAGAAGAAGGCAATATTAATGAGAATGGTTTTGGGAGGCGTTAAGAGGTGATGAGCCCATTTAGTTTGATTGTTGAAATGATGTCCAGACGTCAAGGCACCAGGACTCGGAAAGCAAAACGTAGATTGACGTGGCTGATGCTGATTCTGCTGGCCTCGGCGCTCTGGACACTGAGTGGATGCAAACGGTCGCGTGCGCAGTATCGAGCGCAGTCGGATCAGGAGGTCTATAATACCATAGCTGAACGCAATGTGGATCCGAGATGGCAGACGCCTGACCGTGGTATTGAGATTGATCCACGGAGTCGGTATTTTGACCCCTGTGATCCGGACCGCCCGCCCATGCCCCAGGATGATCCTGCGTCACATCAGTACATGCGTCGAGTGGATGGGAAAAAAGGTTGGAAACACTGGCAGGACAATGGGATGCGGGCCGACCTGGAGAACCCCGCATGGCGAGAGGGCCTGGGCGACTATGTGGACGTCAACGAGAGCGGTACAGTCAAGCTCAATGTGAATTCCACGCTCCAACTGGCCTATGTTCATTCACCGTCTCTTCAGAGCCAATTGGAGACACTCTATCTGTCTGCCCTGGACGTGACTGCCGAGCGATTCCGCTTGAGCACACAGTATTTTGGCGGGTATGACGCCATATATAATGCCAATGGCGCCACCAGAAATGAGTCTGTCACCCTGGGGGCAAACCCTATGCTCCAGGCACAAAGGCGAACCGCCACGGCGGCTGATCTTCTCGTGGGATTCGCCAACTCGTTTGCGATCCAGTTTTCCAATGGCGCCACAAACGTTGCTACGTCTCTGGCCAATTTCTCGTTTGTGCAGCCCCTGTTGCGTGGGGCAGGGCGGGACATCGCTCTGGAGCAGTTGACCCTTGTGGAGCGTGTATTGCTGGCCAATGTACGTGCCTTTCATCAGTACAGGCAGGGTTTCTACACACAGGTCACCATTGGTGAGTTGGGTGTGGCCGGGCTTCGGCGGGGCGGCAGCAGCACCGCGATTAGCGGGTTTTCCGGGCAGGGTGGTGTGGGGGGCTATATTGGTCTCCTGCAGCAACTTCAGCAAAAACGAAATACAGAGGACAATCTTAACCTTCAAGAACGCACACTGGCACGCCTGGTGGCATTCCAGAATATTGGTGTGATTGATATGGTGCAGGTGGACCAGTTTTTGCAGAGTATTCAAAGGGAGCGTGCCAGCCTGCTGTCCATTCACAACAGCTATGAGTTGGCCCTGGATCGCTACAAGACGGGCACGCTTGGCTTGCCGCCCGATCTACCCATCGTACTGGACGATAGCCTGATTCGCCAGTTTCAACTGGTGGCACCCGAGGCCACGGCTGTGGAAGACGGAATCGTGGCATTACAGGATCGGGTGGGCTTGCTGTCCAACGATGCGGGCTCTGAATCGATTGGCCAGATTCTGGCAGATGCGGCGGTGCTTGTCAAAGCAGTTCGGCAGCATCTGGACGATGTGACACCGGATCTCGCACGCATGGAAGAGGCGGCGCCCTTGCGTGAGCAGACCATGAATGACGCTGAACGCAGCGAGTTCCAAAGCGACAGAAAGGGGCTGCATCAGGGATTGGCAGACCTCGACCAGCAGTTCAGCAGGGTCCGGGATGAGTTGGAGATCCTTCGAGAAGCGCTTTCGGGTGCCACGCAAAAGGCGACCTTTGATCATACCGTGAACTGGCTCACCAACGCCCTTCGCCTCGTGCAGGAGTCCACGTTGATTCAGGCGCGAGCACGCCTCGAAATCGTGGGTGTGGAGGCCATTACGCTGGTCCCTCAGGAGGCCTTTGCCACGGCTTTGGTCAATCGTATGGATTTCATGAATGGACGTGCAGCGCTGGTGGACAGCTGGCGAACCATCCAGATGAGCGCTGACGCGCTGCAGTCACGTTTGAATGTGGTTGGCAGTGGTAGTATTGGCACAGGGGGGAACAATGCCAGCAGTTTTCGTAGCACCACATCGAATCTGCGCCTCGGTGTGGAATTTGATGCGCCCTTGACACGATTGCTGGAACGCAACAACTATCGCCAGTCGCTGATTGACTATCAGCGCAGTCGGCGGAGTTTCATCCAATCCCATGATTCGCTTCACCTGGGGCTGCGTGGGCTCCTGCGACAGATTGAGCAGTTGCGTATGGATCTGGAGATTCAGCGGCGTGCTGTCACGATTGCGATTCGGCAGGTGGACATGACGCGAGCTGCGTTTTATGCACCCGTACGTCCTCCGCAGCCCGGACAGCGTCCGGCCCAATTCGGCCCCACGTCAGCTCAGAATCTTCTGGGCGCCTTGGCTTCCCTGCGAAACACGCAGAACAACTTCATGGGTGTATGGCTCAACTACTATGCGGCACGCATGCGTCTGGCACGTGAGCTGGGGACCATGACACTGGATGCCCAGGGGCGTTGGGTAGAACAGCCTGTGACAAGTACCCAGGTCGTTGACACCTCTGACGCGGATGTCTCAACCCTGCCCCCAGCACTTCCAGATGAATGGATTGAGCTGGCAGACACCCTGGAAAGTACACCGGATGTTCAGTCCCCGGAACCGGTTCAAGAGTCTTACGGTGCCACTGAAACCCGTCCTGATCAACCCCATGCACCGGAAGATCTTACACAAGGATCAGTCCTGACACAATTAAGAGGATCCAAGTCGTGACACAAAAGCAAAGTTCAAATAGGCAGAAAAACCCTGCCAAGACGCCAAAGGGGCGGCCATGGAAACGTAGCCTGTTTGTGCTGGGTGCCGTTGCTGTGTTGGCATCGGCTGGCATGCTGATCCCTGGTGCCATGTCACCGGACGCAGCGGGTTCCGTACTCACACATACGGTCACACGCGGTGACTTGGTGGTGACTGTCACGGAACAGGGCACTCTGGAGAGTTCCAACAACACGGAAATCAAGTGTAAGGTACGCGGATGGAGTCTCGTGACCTGGGTGATTGAAGGCGGGACCGTGGTGGAGGCCAATGATGTGCTGGTGCGTCTGGACACCAAACGCATTGAAGATGCCATCAGTCAGCAGACTACGACCTATCACACCTCGGCTGCCACACTGGCCCAGTCCAAGGCCACTGTGGCCAATGCGGAGATTGCCATTCCTGCGTATCTGAAGGGCAGCTATCAGACTCAGTTGCAGTCCCTGGAGAGAAGCCGGACCATTGCCAGAACAAATCTGGAGACGGCCCAGAAGATGCTGGCCAA
>CAZBTJ010000207.1:0-7704 GCA_964494325.1 uncultured Pirellulales bacterium | reverse complement strand
AGAATACCACCTGGGGAAATTTATTTCATACAGGCTTGCCGGAAAGACACGATCTTGTCAATGAATCAATTCCAATAGTCCGATCACTCTTATCCTGGTTGTGGTGATGGTCGGAACTGGGTAATTTAGAAAGTCATCTCGACTTAAAGCAACGACAGCACTTCCAGTAGCGCGACCAGCGCAATAGTCTCGGTATTGAGGCGTGCGTAGAACCCAATAGATAAAATTGAATGCATCTTCATCGGGATTAAGAAACTCGAGTTTGACTGTATCTTGGGTAAGGCGACCTGTTTCTACTGAGAGTGGAACGCGCGCGACCGATCCGATCATCTTGCCGTCTTTGGTTGCTCCTTAAACTGGTCTTCAAACAGGCGTACATAGCCATCCATCTGGCCAACATCGCAATGTGTGAGTTTGCCAAGTTTAAGATCGATCAGTAAGAAACACTTCAAGATGTAGTTGTAGAACACCAGATCAATAAAGAAATCGTCTCCATCAATACGAATGTTTTTTTGCCGAGCGATAAAGGAAAAACCTTTACCCAGTTCCAATAAGAAGGATTGCAGATTACTAATAATGGCCTGCTCGAGCTTGCTTTCATGGAGTTTGGGGTCATCTGGCAAATCCAAGAACTCCAGGACCATGGGCGACTTGAGTATCTGTACGGCACTTAGTGGTTCTCCTGCTAGTCGCTCACGATGCGTCGAGATAAGACCCTGTTGGCCGTGATTATCGATGATACGTTCATAATAGGCGGTTAGGATCTGTCGCTCCAATTGGGTCTTTGTCCAAACGCATTCAGCGGCTTCCTGTTCGTAGAAATCGCGGGCCTCTTCATTGTTTACTCGCATAAGGGCTCGATAATGCGACCAGCTCAGCGTTGGATTAAATCCAGACACCAATTTGGTACCTGACGGGTACTGTTTTGCCGATGGTAAGGAGTGGGCCAAATTAGTACCCACCGGGTACTGAATTTCCAAGCGGGACGGAAAAGCCTGATAAAACTTCCTGAAGTTCTGGAGATTTGGTACTGAATATCCACGACCATAGCGTTCGTTCAATTGCTTGGACAGCTTCTCAAGAACCTGCTTCCCATATTTAGCTCGCCCTTTTCCCGCTTGAATGACAAGAACAATTTCTCTGCCAATTAACCAATGCGCCATCACCATATTCGTATTAACCGACCGAACAACATTACTGCGTGCCTACTCTAAGATGGAGACAACACGATCAAAGAGCTCTGTTCCGTCAATGTTGATGAGGTCCCGCCGTTCCTGTGATATATCTTGACTCATCAGATACAAACCTCCAGATAAGATAAGCAAGTGCAAACTACCATTAGAGCATCTCTTCCAAACCGCCTGCGGCGAATTCTGAGTTATGAATTTTGAATGCTGAATTAGTTTTCAATTCATCACTCATCATTAAGCATTCCTCATTTCTCACCTCTTGTCAATTTCATCCGTTCATCTCCTGCAAGCAGGGTCATTTGATGAATGGCAATCTGATTGAGCCGCTCCAGCCGTTCCTGCTGCGAGGCTCCTTCGGAGATAAACAATGCGTTGAGATTCTCTAAATTAGAAAGGCATACCAGTTGGGTTACATCAGCTTCGTCTCGTATATTGCCCTTTTTATCCGGGTGGGCATCTCGCCATTGCGCGGCCGTCATTCCGAATAAGGCCAGATTCAGCACATCTGCCTCACTGGCATAAACCATGGAGGTTTGTTTTTTGTCAAGCGTAGGCGGGATCAAATGCTGCTGAATGGCATCGGTATGAATGCGATAGTTAATTTTCGCTAGGTTGCGGCGAATATCCCAACCCAGTGTCTTGCGTTCATCTTCCTTGAGACGCTGAAACTCTTTGATGAGGTAAAGTTTGAATTCCACAGAGACCCAAGAAGCAAATTCAAAGGCAATGTCTTTGTGGGCATAAGTCCCGCCGTAGCGGCCAGCCTTGGAAGTCATGCCAATTGCATTGGTTTTCTCGATCCATTGCTTGGGCGAGAGCACGAAGTGGTTAAAACCGGCCTCATTTTTAAACTGGTCGAATTCGACCAGTTTAAAATCTGGGTTGTTCAGCTTCTCCCACAGCCCAAGTAATTCCAGGGTGTTTTTGCTCCTGAGCCAGTTTTTAACAATATCGGCTGGAGCATCAGGATTTTTGTGTTTGGCAATGTCCGTTAACGATATGAAATCATCTTCGTTGGCACTATAGAGTCGAATCTCTTTGTCTAATACATTGATTTTAGCCATCGTTTACTCTCCGTATCCTAACCGCTTCAAATTCTTACGAATCACCGTATCCAACTGGGCGGATTCCTTCATCTGGGCGTAAAGTGTCTGGCTCATTTCGGTCATCTTGGTTTCAAAGGGAATGCCGTCATCTTCGAGAGGTGCTGCACCCACGTAACGGCCGGGTGTGAGCACGTAGTCGTGCTTAGCCACTTCCTCTTTTGTCGCAGATTTACAAAATCCCGGAATATCAGAATAGGAAGTGGAATTATGAGTGCTGACTTGGGAATGCTGAATTTTCAATTCATCACTCATCACTGAGCATTCATCATTCGCAGGAGATGACCTCCATAGATGGTAAGTCCGGGCAATATCTTCTATGTCTCCTGCGCTTAGTTCCTTTTGAGTACGGCTGATCAGGGAGCCGATCTTGCGTGCATCTATAAATAGAACCTCACCCCTTCGGTCTCGGTATCTATTTACCCTCACTCCCGTCTCTCCCAGAGGGAGAGAAGCCTGATCAGTAAGTCCCTCGCCCTCTGGGAGAGGGATTTGGAGTGAGGGTTGCCCGAACTTGTCACGGGCAATAAACCAGAGACACACGGGAATCTGGGTGGTGTAGAAGAGTTGGCCGGGCAAGGCAATCATGCAGTCCACGAGGTCGTTCTCCACCAGTTTTTGACGGATCGCACCTTCGCCCGAGGTGTTGGTGGACATGGAGCCATTGGCCAGCACAAAGCCGTCCACGCCGTGTGCAGAAAGCTTGGAGACCATGTGAAGAATCCAGGCGTAGTTGGCATTGCCCGTGGGCGGTGTTTCGTAGCCGCTCCAGCGGGGATCGCTGGTCAGCTCATCCGCAGCCCGCCACTCTTTCAGGTTAAAGGGTGGATTGGCCATGATGTAGTTGGCCTTCAGGTCAGGGTGCTGATCCTTAAAGAAGGTGTCCGCAGGGACTTCTCCGAGGTTGGCGGAGAGCCCACGCACGGCGAGGTTCATCTTGGCCAGCTTGTAGGTGGTGGCTGTGAACTCCTGGCCGTACACGGAGATGTCCTTGGTATTGCCGTGGTGGCTCTGCACAAACTTGAGCGACTGCACAAACATACCGCCCGAGCCGCAGCAGGGGTCATAGATCTTGCCCTTAAAGGGCTCGATCATTTCCGCGATCAGATTGACCACGCACTTGGGCGTATAAAACTCGCCCCCCAGCTTGCCCTCAGCTGCGGCAAACTTGCCCAGGAAATATTCATAGACCCGGCCGACCACGTCCTCCTCCTTGTCCTTGACCGTGTCGATATTGTTGATCGCATCGATCAGGGCGGCGAGCTTGCTGCCATCGAGCCCCAGGCGAGAGAAATAGTTGTCCGGCAACGCACCCTTGAGCGAGGCATTGCTCTTTTCCACCGCCGTCAGAGCCGAATCGATCTTGATCGCAATATCCCCCTGCTTGGTATGCTGCTGAATAAAGCTCCAGCGAGACGTCTCCGGCAGGTAAAACACATTTTGGCAGGTGAAAAACTCCACCCTATCCGTGTATTTCTCCTTGCCCTCCGCAATCAGTGCAGCCCGCCGCGCCTCAAACTTGTCCGAAACAAACTTCAAAAAGATTAAGCTCAGCACCACATGCTTATATTCAGAAGACTCCACACTCCCCCGCAACCGGTTAGCAGAATCCCAAAGTGACTCTTCAAAGCCCTTATCGTTCTTTGCCGCCGCTTTCTTCTTCGCTGCTTTTTTCTTCGCCATCAATCATCCTTAATAAAGAAGCACCCGGTATGCCAAACCCGCAGCCAAGCTGGCTGTGGTCGCTTCGCTCCAGTTATTGGTTGTTGGCTATTAGTTGTTGGCCGTACAAACCAGGACCAAGATCTAAGCCACCAGAAATTTCGCTTCGCTCTACTTAACACCTAAAACTGAAAACACTTGGCCTGTGAAAGCCTCTTTCATATGGCTAACACTTAAAACTTAAAACCGGTGCCCACCGGCGAAAAAACTAATACTACCCCCTACATCTCTCTCTGACAAGTGGATAAAACCTTGCTTTACCAGGTGATTCTAGTGGTTTTGTGACGCAAAACTTGAGGGAATAAGATAAGGAGATGACTTGATAAGGAGAAGTGACGCTTCGCTGAGGTGTGAAGGGTCGCTGCGCTGAGGTGTGAAAGGTGAGGTGTGAAATGGGCAAGCCGTTGCGATACCCGGTTTATTCATTCCAAGGGGCGAGAGCCATGAGTGGAGATCGGTCGCTTCGCTCCAGTTATTGGTTGTTGGCTATTAGTTGTTGGCCGTACAAACCAGGACCAAGATCTAAGCCACCAGAAATTTCGCTTCGCTCTACTTAACACCTAAAACTGAAAACACTTGGCCTGTGAAAGCCTCTTTCATATGGCTAACACTTAAAACTTAAAACCGGTGCCCACCGGCGAAAAAACTAATACTACCCCCTACATCTCTCTCTGACAAGTGGATAAAACCTTGCTTTACCAGGTGATTCTAGTGGTTTTGTGACGCAAAACTTGAGGGAATAAGATAAGGAGATGACTTGATAAGGAGAAGTGACGCTTCGCTGAGGTGTGAAGGGTCGCTGCGCTGAGGTGTGAAAGGTGAGGTGTGAAATGGGCAAGCCGTTGCGATACCCGGTTTATTCATTCCAAGGGGCGAGAGCCATGAGTGGAGATCAGTGCAGATTAGTGGTTAAGAATAAGCCTTCGACACAATTCGTTCAATTCGAAAAATTCGCGGTTAGAAAAGCAGTTGTTCGTTGTTAGTCAAAGGAGAATTAAAGGTGTCCGGTCCGAATGGCACCACCTTAAGAGCTCCTGCCGTCTCAACCTTGTGGCAAGCCTTGTCGCAAACTTCATTGAAACGACGACAAAGGAGCCTGCATTTGCGGCCTCCGGCCTCCTATCGACAAAGAAAAAGGATGACAAACATGCTTAAGTTAGTTGCATTCGAGGACTGCTTTAGTTCCCCTTTTTAACCTGTTCTGATGTCTGACCCTGTCAGTTTAAGCCTGAAGTTTTCACACCTCAAACCTCTCACGCTTGGCCTGTGAAACCTTATTTCATCAGGCTCACACTTCAGCGAAGCGCTTGTCTGCCCCTCTTCTCTTCTTAGCTTCTTGCTTTCTTAGCTTCTTACCTTCTTAGCTTCTTGCTTTTTCATTCTCTGAAAGTGTCACACCAAACATTGCTTGCGGGTCCATACAACAAACCAGACACCGCTTAATCCCAAGAGAACCAGAGGCGTAGGCTCTGGTATGGGTGAGGTGGACGCGGTGGGGCTGGATGTAGCGGCCGTGCCCCAGTAACGTCCCCAGTAGGGGCTCTGGCCTGTGAGTATGAAGGAATAGCCGTTCCAGTGACTGAAGCCCAGCCAGTACCCCCAGTGACGGTCCTGATACATCTGCTCGCTGACAGGCAGTAGATCCGGCAGATACTCCTGTGTGGTGGTGGCGTGGCCGAAGGAGGGAATAGCCAATGGCACGCGGGTATGATCGACAACCACTGTGCCGGGCGTACGACTGAACAAAGTTGGCGTTTCATTCAAGTTTAACGGCATCCTCGCATCTTGTGCATACGAGACGCCTATGATGAGCAAAAGTCCGATAAACACAGACCATGCGTACTGTTCTCTTCTCATTCCCGTTCTCCGTTAATACCAAACAGCCCCCATAAAATGCGTCTGACTGCCTGCCAAAAGGTCTCTTTAAATAACTGCACTCATTATAGTATTTTTACAGGACCCATTCAACGCACACAACCCCCGCTGGCCCTCAGAACCCCGATACAGAAAGATCAACGCAGATTATCGCCCCTAATTCGCAAAAGTTTTTTACCCATTCCCCAGCCCCTTAACCCCAAACCCTACCCCCCAATCCTTTACCCCTAATCCAACCCCTCCCCCCCCCCTGACCACAAACCTTGCTTTGACTTTCTGGGCCAAGCCACTACAATGTGGCCAAACCCGATGGCTTACTTTAAGGAGATACTGTGCTTTCATTTGTTCTGCTGTGTGTGTGCCTGGGCCTGGGCCATTGGTTGCGTACCAAGATTCAAGGACTGCAACGGTTGTATCTGCCCAGTTGTGTCATTGGTGGGCTCATTGGCCTATTGATGTTCAGAACCATGGGCGTGCTCACAGATCCCAGGTTAACAGGCATGATCTCAGAGACCAATCTGTTTATAAATGACACGCTTGCGCAGTGGCGTACCCTGCCAGGGTTGCTAATCAATGTGGTATTCGCCTGCCTGTTCCTGGGCGTCACCCTGCCCAAGTTCGGTCAAATCTGGAAGAGCAGCGCCCGGCAACTGGCCTATGGTCAAATTGTGGCCTGGGGTCAGTATGTGGTGGCCCTAGGGCTCTGGGTCCTGTTCATGGCCAAACTTTTCCCCACATTGCCAGCCATGTTTGCCGGCATTTTGCCGGTAGGCTTTGAAGGCGGACACGGGACTGCCGCAGGCCTGGGCAAGATGTTTGCAGAAAAAGGCTGGGAAGCCGGTCAGGACCTGGCCTTGAGCAGTGCCACATTCGGAATTGTATTTGCCATCATTGTCGGGACGATCCTGGTCAACTGGGCTGCTCGCAAGGGATATGTACAACATATTGCACGCGACCACGATCTCAGCGGCATCATTCCCTTGGGCAAACGCCCCAGTGCGGGCAAACTCACAGTCCATGCAGATGCCATTGACAGCCTGAGTTTTCACGTGATGATCGTGGGGCTGGCCATTGGTCTCGGCATCCTGTTTAAGACAAGTCTGGTGCGCTTGGAATCGACCATCCCGGCCCTTGCCAATCTGGGGCTTTTTGGCAGTTTCCCCTTATTTCCCTTGTGCATGCTGGGAGGCCTGTGTGTCCAATGGATTGAGATGCACTTCGACTCATTTCGCCTGATCGATCTGGGTCTGATCCGACGTATTCAAAACACGGCCCTGGATTTTCTGGTGGTGGCTGCCATTGCCACAATCCGTACCCAGGTGGTCGCCACGGCCCTGGTGCCCCTGCTGATTCTGGTGGCAGCCGGGATTCTCTGGAACGTATTTTGTGTGACATGGCTGGCTCGTCGTGTCTTTAAAGATGCCTGGTTTGAGCGAGCGATTGCCGAGATGGGCCAATCCATGGGTGTGACTGCCACGGGCCTGCTTTTATTGCGTGTGGTGGATCCGGATTATGAAACACCCGCAGCAGAAGCCTTTGCCTGTAAACAAATTATGCATGAGCCCTTCATGGGGGGCGGTCTGTGGACTAGCATAGCCATTCCCCTGATCGCGATTAAGGGCCCTGGTCTGGTTCTTGGCATTGCCTGCGGTGCGGTGGTGATCTGGCTGATAGGCCTGCTCGCCATGCGAACAAGGGCCTAGTGCTGTGTCAACAATTGATATTAGGTTGCTGCTTGCAGTCAACGGGCACCTACAGCGTCAGAAATCCTCGACCTGCAACAGCAGGCCTCCGGTTTCTTCCTTGTATCTGCC
>CAZBTJ010000206.1:0-7731 GCA_964494325.1 uncultured Pirellulales bacterium | reverse complement strand
CCCGACCATCCCTTTTCGGGAGGAACGGACGGACAAGATGTCCATCCTACGAAGAAAATGTGTCAAATCGTTTTTCGCTCAGATCGGGAAGTTTGAATGTAGGCCGATCTGGACTGCCCTACGGAATAGATTCGAGCGTTTCACATCCCACGTCCCACTCCCCACATCCCGTCCCTCGCATCCCCTAAATGGGGGATAGTCAATTCGTTCATATCTGTTATAGTAGTGATACGTTCAAGTAATGCAGATGATTCAGTCTGCTTTTTAAAAGGAGAAATGATGATTAAGTTTAGAGATATTTTGACGTGTGTGTTTATTGGTTCTGTGGGTATGGCGGAAGCTGCTGAGAAAGCGCCTAAGGTGAGCTTGTCTGCCGTGAGCGGTGTCGAACGGCCTCAACCAAACATTATACATATTTTGGTCGACGACCTTGGCTGGCAAGATATTGCCTGTTATTATAAGGCTCTTCATGGCGAAGCATCTCTGTATGAAACGCCAAACATTGACCGAGTGGCATCCAAGGGAATTCGTTTTATGAAGGCCTATTCGCCTTCGCCGACCTGTGCTCCCACTCGTGCCGCCTATCTGAGTGGACAGTTTGGTGTAAAAAATGGTGTATATCACGTGAAGGGTAGCCGTATGCCACGTGCGTGGGGAACGCGTCCGGAGATGAATCCATTTTATTCTGCGCGACTTGATCCTTCGAAAATTATTATTCCAAGAGTTCTGAAAAAGGCTGGCTATACAACCGCTCATGTTGGCAAATGGCATGTATGCGGTGAGAATATGGTGCCTAACCCGCTACAGCTTGGATTTGATTTTTCGTATGGCAGGGATCATGTCTACAATGATACGGAGATCGTGGATCCGAACGACAAGAAGATCAACAACAAAGATGGCATCTATAGTATGCCCAAACCGAACCGCTTGGACGGCTTCGATGATCCGCTTTATCTGCCATTGATTGATGACGAGCGTCCCTATGACAGTCTGACCGATATTTCGCTGCGCTGGCTGAACAAGGTTGGTCGCAAGGACCAGCCCTTCTTCCTGAACTTCTGCCCCAAGCTGGTGCACGGACCCATTATGACACGCGACCGCAAGCGGCTGGCCTACTATTGCAAAAAGCTTGGAATTGATTTCCCGACGGATCCCGGCTCAATTGCTGATCCCGACGCGCCTGGTCAAAATAACCCGTATTACGCCAGTATGGTGAACTCGGTGGACTGGATGGTTGGCAAGGTTGTTAAGACGCTTGAGTCCATCGATGACCCGAGAAACCCCGGCCATAAGCTGATCGACAATACGTACCTGATTGTCAGCTCCGACAATGGTGGCTCTCAAAAGTTGGCTTGCTGGAAGGGGCTGGACGGTCAAACTCGCTATGAAAAAGTGACCGACAATTCTCCGCTACGGGAGGGCAAAACATGGATGTACGAAGGTGGTGTTAGGGTTCCCTTTATTGCGATGGGACCTGGCATTCAAGCGGGGACTGTGAATTCTAGTACACTGATTAATCTGCTAGATTTGTTCCCGACCTTTATGGCCATGGGAGGCATGCCTCCAGCCCCAGAACTGGATTTGGATGGATGCAATATCCTGCCGTTGTTGAAGGGGGAGGTCAATGCGGTTAATTTACCTGATGGCTCTCAACGTGATACGTTCTTTTTTCACCATCCGGCAGATAACAAATCATTTTCGGTGATCCAGAGGGGACCTTGGAAGTTGATCAAAAATACCGGCCCCAGATTAACCGAAGCTCCAGCTGTTCAGCTTTTCAAACTCAATAATGATGATGGTTCGAATAAAGATATCAGCGAAAACAAAAACCTCGCAGAAGAATTTCCCGAGATTACCAAGCAGATGCTGGGAGATCTGAATGTCTGGATGCAGCAGAATGATGCGCGGGTTCCATATTTGAATCCTAACTCTTCAGAGGAACTGCCTGGACAGAAAGATGTTCCAGTCGTAACTGGGTTGGACAGCAAGGACAATCGGATCTGGGCGAACTTTGATACTGGCGGCAAATCCAAGGTGACAAAGGCCTTCCTGATCTACAGCTTGAATGGCGGCACTGAGCTCAAGTTTCGTGCGCCGCGACTGGAGGAGTGGATCAAAGCACCGGTTAAATTGACGGAGGCCCGGGTGGAAGCGATTGCGCCGCCGGGGATGACACACGGCATCTTTTGTCTGATTGATGAGAACAATTTTCTGATTTACTCCGAGCCGGTTATTTCGATTGGTGGTCTGTGCCGCATTGATGGTCCGGTATCTACATTTCTTGAAGATGGATTTGCTTACCGCCCTGGTCTGCTTTCTCTGATTAAGGTCGGGCATCAGGCTCGCAATAAATTGAAGAAAAAAGGGGTGCAGACCGATGAACTGCAGAATGCACTCAAGGCTGCTCGGGTAACCTGCAAAGAACCAGTTGAAGAGAAAACATATGCGGTAGCTATCCGCAATTTGCGTCATGAAATTCGCAATTTTGATGGACAGGTTTCGGAAGCCGGGCTTTCAGATCTGAATAGTTTGCCGCTGGGGAAATGGTAGGGATTGGGACGGAGATCAGAGGTCGGGGGGCAGAGATCAGAGGTCAGAAGTCAGGAGAAACACTTAGTCCTATACTTAGTCGACACTCTTAGTCGGACACACTTAGTCTTTTACGCTTAGTCGCTTATCCTTAGTCGAAGTTGAGCATTTAAGGTGTGAGAGAGTACAAAGTGTAAGGGACTAAGTGCTAGGACTAAGTGTGAGGGACTAAGTGTAAGGGACTAAGTGTGGACGACTAAGTGTTTGGACTAAGTGGGATCGGCTAAGAGTTCGGACTAAGAGTGAGAGAATGGCACTTCAGGTAGAAGTCATAATTTAATAATAATGGAGGAATTGGAATGAAGAATATATATGTAATGGCTACTGCGGTTGGGGTTTGTTGTATGCCTTCAGTTTTGACGGCTGCGCCGAAAACACCTGTGGTGAGCGTGCCGAAACCAAATATTGTACACGTAATGTTTGATGACATGGGATGGCAGGATATTGCCAGCCACAAGATTGACGGTAAGCCGGTCTATGAAACCCCTAATCTTGACCGATTCACGAGTGAAGGACGCCGATTTACTCAGGCGTATTCACCAGCCCCGACTTGTGCGCCATCTCGAACTGCTTTTCTGCGCGGACAGTATCCAGCCCACACAGGAGTGTATCATGTTATGGGTGGACGGGTTCCTCGTCCGCTTCGCGATGGGATTAGCCATATTTCACCTTACTATATTTATGGCTTGCCAAAAGCAGAACCGATTATTCCAGAAGTATTGAAAAGTGCTGGTTATGTCAGTGGGCATGTTGGTAAATGGCATATTGGAGGTAAAGCGGCGGGCTATCCATTTCCGCTGGATCAGGGATTTGATTTCGGTTTCTCGGAACTGAATGGTCGACAGAAATACTACAATGATATTGATCTGTGGGGGCCACAAGGTGCTAACAAAAACCAGTTTTTCGGCATGTGGGCACAGATGAAACCCGACCGTCTGTCTGATTTTGCCACGGATGATCCAAGCGATCGATATCAAATAGATGAGGATGGGCGTCCCTTTGATAAGCCGCTTGACCTTGCTATTGGTTTTATCAGAAAAAACAAAGAAAAACCGTTCTTTCTGAATTACTGCACCTATCTGGTGCATGGTCCGATCTGCACCCGGGACCGCGCCCGCCTAGAGCACTACTGCAAAAAGATGGGATATGATTTTCCTATTGATGCTGCCGCAGTCAATGCTGGTCGAGATGGTCAGACCAATCCATATTATGCTAGTATGGTTGACTCTGCTGACTGGATGCTCGGAAAGGTGATCAGCTATTTGGAAGCCACTGACGATCCTCGTAATCCAGGGCACAAGCTGATCGACAATACCTATGTGATCGTCGATTCTGATAATGGTGGCTGGATTGGTAGCTCGGCTGAGCCCATGACCGATAACAGCCCGTTGCGTGGAGGCAAGATGCAGACCTATGAGGGTGGATTGCGGATTCCCTTTATTGTGCGTGGTCCCGGCGTGGCCGCTGGTACTGAGTGCGATACGCCCATCAACCTGATCGACCTATTTCCAACTTTTATGGATATCGCCGGGGTTGCCTCGGATGCTTCTCTTGATCTCGATGGCTGTAATATTTTGCCGCTTATCAAGGGAACCTCGCAACATGCGCTTGATCAGAGTGGGGCTGAACGTGAGTCTATCTACTGGTTCTATCCGATTGAGAGTCACATGTCTGCAGCTATGCGGAGGGGGGACTGGAAGTTGGTTAGTAATTACGGGGTTTTTGGTGGTGGTAATCACGGTGCCAGTGTAGATCTGTTTCGCTTGTACAACAAGGACGGCTCGCCGAATGATCTGAGTGAGAAGGTGAATCTGGCAGATAAAATGCCTGAGGTACGCGATTCTATGTTATCCGAGATGAAAGATTATTTGTCTAAGACTAAAGTTGTAGAACCCTATAGAAACCTAGCCGGAGATGCAACTGACGCAGAGCGTGCGGAATCGCCAGCGGTACTGAAACTTGGTGTAGAAAAAGAACGTGTGTGGGTGGAATTCGAATCTGGAGCCGGTAAGGTACCCATTGTTGAAGCACTCTTGCTCTATACGTTGAATCCAAGACCATTTGATGCTTCTAGGGGGCATCGTGAAGAGTGGTTCCCGGCGCCCGCTAAAATCAATAAAGGTCGGGTAGATGCTGTTATGCCAGCGGGGGCAACCCATGCGGCTTTTTGCATGCGTGATGCCAACGGGTTTCTGATCACATCCGAGGCGATGCCTTCCTTTAGTACGCAGAATCATAATTTCGTGGATTCCGAAATTCTTAAAAATGGATATGCTTACAAACCGGGGCTCTATGCTCTAATCCAGCTGGGCGAGAAAGCGCGGATATCCGCAGATAAAACTGGGCTGGATACGGCAATGTTAAAAACGGCTCTTTTGGGTGCACGGCAGGCTTATGAGTCTGAGGATGATTCGGATATTATGCACAGCAATGCAATTCGTTCGCTAAGGGCTGCGATCCGGAATCAGAAAGGGACTCCCGAAGCAGATAATCCTTTGATTAATCGCTTTCCGACCGATCCACGTTTTTAGTGGAAGCGTTCGAATCGCATGATTTTTGAAAACTATACAGAAAGAAAAGTTGAATATATGAAAAAAACAATAAAAAAAGCTGTTTTAATCACGCAAGGGTTGCTGATGGCGGCAGGTGTACAAGCGGCGGATCGTCCTGAAAATATGCCTGCCGTGAGCGGAGTCGAACGGCCGAAACCAAACATTGTTCATATCATGGTGGATGATCTGGGGTGGCAGGATATCGCCTGTTACAAGATTGACGAGAAGCCCGTGTATGAAACCCCGCATATTGACCGCTTCACGCGGGAAGGGCGGCGTTTTACCGAGGCGTATTCGCCGGCACCCACTTGCGCTCCCTCGCGTGTGGCGTTTCTGCGCGGGCAGCATCCGGTGCATACCGGCGTATATCATGTGTCAGGCGGGCGGATTCCGCGCCCCTGGCAAAAGACCAGCAACCGCATCTGTCCCTATTACCGTTACGGATTGCCTGTGGAGGAACCAATGATTCCGGAGATACTGAAGAAGGCCGGATATATCAGCGGGCATGTGGGCAAGTGGCATGCTGGTGGCAAGTCGGCCGGGTATCCCTTTCCACTGGATCAGGGATTCGATTTTGGGTTTACGGAGCGAGATGGGCGACAGAAGTATTATAATGATTCTGAACTCTGGAACCCAGCGGACGGAAATAAGAATCAGTTCTTTGGTTCCTGGGGGCGGATGAAGCCTGATCGCCTGTCGGGCTTTGCCACACATGATTCGGAAGATCCATTTCAGCTGAACGGGGAGGAGCGCCCGTTTGATAAGCCGCTCGATCTGGCGCTCGGTTTTATTCGTAAAAACAAGGACTGCCCGTTTTTCTTGAACTACTGTCCTTACTACGTGCATGGGCCGATCCAAACTCGTGACCGCACCCGTTTTGAACATTATCTCAAAAAAATGGGACATGAGTTCCCAACCGATACCGGCCCCATTTATGATAAGTTTTTAGGTCAAAAAAATCCGTATTATGGCAGTATGGTTGATACGGTGGACTGGATGATCGGTCAGGTTGTGACCTATTTGGAAGAGACCGACGACCCGCGTAACCCGGGCCATAAGCTGGTCGACAACACCTATATCATTGTCGATTCCGACAACGGCGGCGTTATTCCGTATACGGACAATGCTCCCTTGAGAGGCGGCAAGCAAAACACCTGGGAAGGCGGCGTCCGTATTCCTTTTATCGTTCGCGGCCCCGGCATTTCGGCCGGATCAACCTGCGACACACCGATCAACCTGATCGACCTTTTTCCTACCTTTATGACGATGGCCGGATTGAAGCCCGAAGCGGAGCTTAAGCTGGACGGGTGCGACATCCTGCCGCTGATGTTGGGTAATTCGGACCAGGCAATCCTGCCCAACGGGGCTGAGCGCGAATCGCTCTTCTGGTATTTTCCCTGGGATGCCCATATGTCCGCAGCAATGCGCAAGGGGGACTGGAAACTGGTTCACCACTATGGTTCACTGGAGGCAGACAATACGAAGGAGAGTGTACAGCTTTTTCGCCTCTATAACGTCGATGGCCTGACAAATGATTTGAGTGAAGCCCAAAATGTTGGCGACGAATATCCAGAAGTACGTGAAACAATGCTTGCCGAACTGAACCGGCTGATTGATGAAGCTGGCGCGCCTCTTCCTTACCGGAATCCGACAGGGGCGGATGTACCCGCGGAACAGCGCGCAGCCTGTCCGGCGGTTCTAAAGCTGGGCTCGGAAGAAGACCGGGTCTGGGTCACGGTCGAGTCGGGCTCGAAAAAAGCGGCCATTGTGGATGCTCAGCTAATATACACGCTCAATCCCAAACCGTTTGATACGATCTGGGGGAAGCGCGAAGAGTGGTTTGCGACTCCTGCAAAAATCGCTAGCGGACGGGTTGAGGCGGTGTTTCCACCGGGGGCTACTCATGCGATTTTCTGCATGCGCGATGCCAACGGTTTTCTGATACCATCTGAGCCGATGCCCGCAGTTTGTGATGTCGGGCACGATGTCCATGACTCCACGATCGTAAAAAATGGCTATGCCTACAAACCTGGGCTCTTTGCGCTAATCAAGCTGGGCGAGAAAGCACAGGCATCCGCAGATAAAACTGGGCTGGATACGGCAATGTTAAAAACGGCTCTTGTTGGTGCACGGCAGGCTTATGAGTCTGAGGATGATTCGGATATTATGCACTGCAATGCAATTCGCTCGCTAAGGGCTGCGATCCGTAATCAGAAAGGGACTCCCGAAGCAGATAATCCTTTGATTAATCGCTTTCCGACCGATCCACGTTTTTAGTGGGAGCGTTCGACTCGCATGATTGAAACAAATCATGCAGGTAGAAATTGAAGGATTAAGTGTTGGGACTAAGTATGGGGAGGTGGGAATTCCGCTGAGCGGGACCGCCCTACGTAAGAAGCTAGACGAGCATAAAGTGGGCCGGTCCCGCTCGGCGGAATTCCCGGCCGTGAGGTGAACGGACTAAGTGTATAGACTAAGTGTGTGGGACTAAGTGTATGGACTAAGTGTTGGAGAATATTAAATATAGGAATGAAGTATGAGTGCGCCAAGATAAGCTGATACAAGCAAGCTGGATAATCCAGTCTGGGTA
>CAZBTJ010000205.1:0-7745 GCA_964494325.1 uncultured Pirellulales bacterium | reverse complement strand
TTTTGCCAACGTTCCGCATCTTTTTCAGTGAATTCATCTGCTCGTGAGGTTCTCTGCAAGAATAATCCTACACCGAGAAGGGTGAGTGCACAGACCAGTATTGAGCATGTTAGCATACGTTTCATGGTTATCTTCTCCTATTCTCTTAGTAGTGTTCTTGGGGTGCAATTTGCCTGCTCGCCGCTTGATAGAAACTATCTTCGGGTTTTCCGATTTCAGGATTGTACCTAACCGTTCGGTTGGTGTTGTTATACAGGTTATAGTCCATCGCAATACGTCCACTTTTTAAATTGATAAGCTGCCAACCTGTAGCATCACGTTCATGGAAAGGATCGGCACGATTCATCGGGATGGTGAGTTTCGGCAGATGGCTTTCAGCCTGGGCATAACTCTGCGGGTACGGCCACGGCCAGGCGGTCGCCATTACGGCATGGAAGCTGATATTGCCAATCTGGTTGTATTGTACTTGATGTACATGCCCGTAGATAACCGTCACGTTTTTATACGGTTCCAATATGGCCTGGATATCCTCAGCATCTTCGGTCCAGAAGTTCCATCCCTTGTATATCTTTTGGATTGGAGAATGAGAAAAGAGCACGACTGGCGTGTCTTTACTGACTTTTTCGAGATCGTTCTTCAGCCAAGCTCTCTGTTTTTCTCCCACCATAAATGGTGAGCCGTTCGGATTATCGAGTCCGGCCATTTCATTCATACGCTGCTCAGCGGAGGGCCAGCGTTCATAGGTCCATTTATCGTAGGTCAGTATACTGTTGAGCGTGATAAAGTGGACGCCCTTGTGATTCCAACTGTAATAGTGACGGCCGTACAGCTTGGACCAATACTTACCCAAATCGAGGTAGTAATCATGCTCTCCTAGAACACAGTACATATCGTAATCCAGCTTCGACAGCATCTCTGCACCGTGATCGAGTTCTTCTTTCTTGCCTAATTGTGCCAGATCTCCACCAAACACCACAAAATCTGGGCGAGGATATAGCAGATTGGTCTCTGCCACTGCTCGAATCAAGCCACGATCCCAGTTATGCACAAACTTGTTGCCTTGAATATGCTGTATGTGGGAATCTGAAATATAGGCAAAAGTGAAGTTTTTGTCCGTATCGGCAAATGCCAGTTCAACGGTACTGAGAGGTAACGTGGCCACAGCACCTGCACACTTGAGGAAGTCTCGACGTTTCATGTGAGTTTGTCTCATGGTAGCCTCCTTTACTTGCTCTTAACTGCCTGAGTGAACTCAGGGCTGGTCAACGACTCCATAAATGCAACCAGATCGTCGATTTGGGCCTCGGATAGATTTAGGGGACGAATCCCACCACTCAGGAAATCATTAACCGGATCTCCCTCGTTGGTGACGCCTCCGTTATTGTAGTGTTCTACGACCTCTTTGAGTGTTTCCAGACTGCCGTCATGCATATAGGGAGCAGTGACTGCGATGTTGCGTAAGGTCGGGGTACGGAATGCACCCAAACCATCAAAGTTTCGGCTAATGGCAAATCGTCCCAGTTCTGAAGTCCGCTTATCAGTGAGCACTTTGATATCCACTTCAGAGGCGGTAGCGTCTGCCTGAAGAAACTCACCGGCCAGTTTGGGTACATCCTTTTGAATATCGTTTATACCGACTCCAATGTTGTGAAAAAGATTGTCCGTAAAAATGGCTTGGGTTTGCTCAATGACATGACAGGATACACAGCGTCCTTCGTTAACAAAGAGATTGAAGCCACGTTTTTGGACTTTGGTAAGTGCATCCTCTTCGCCACCGTAATACCAACGATCAAAAGGCGAATTTCCGGAGATGATCGTGCGTTCAAATGCTGCGATGGCCTTGGTCACTTCGTTCATGGTGATGGCATTGCCACTTTTTCCGAAAACGGCTTTGAACCTTTTCCGGTAGTCTGGGTTGGAACGAACGATATCCAAGATGGGTTGGTGGTCCTTGAGACCCATTTCTACGGGATTGACGAACGGGTGTAGAGCCTGATCTTCCAGGCTGGGAGACCGTCCGTCCCAAAAGAACGTGGTTGCAAACACCGAATTGAGTACGGTTGGTGCATTGCGTGTTCCTGTCAGTTTGTCAATGCCTTCCGATACCTCTAGCGGACTGTCCGTAAAGGCTTTCTCAGGAAGATGACATGTGGAGCAACTTACCTCCTTGGTCGTACTAAAGCGTTTCTCGTTAAACAATAACTCTCCCAAGGCAACTTTCTCTGGTGTTTGAGGATTGTCTTTGGGATAGGTGATGGCAGGCAATCCCAAAGGAACGGATGCCGAGGGTTGAGCGGCATTCATCTTGGCGACACTGGTGAATTCAATTTGTGAACCCACTGTATTGGATTGAGCCTGCATCCCTGCGACCAGACCCACAAGCAAGATGCCGACCACCAGTTTTAGATTTTGTTTGCTCATGTTTTGTTCTCCTTTCCTTGCGTTGCCGCTCTAAAAACCATCACGTCGAAAATACCTTCGTCCTTCATATGACCTCCTTTCTTCTGCTTACCGCAAGGCACCTACTTCGGTAGTTCACTTGTTTTGATGCCAAGAGCGGTAGCGACCCCCTCACCAGGTCCCAGTTTCCTTCTTCAGTGTAGAACTTGATGGCAAAGCCACGGATGTCTCGCTCGGTATCGGCTGCTCCACGTTCACCGGCCACTGTGGAGAAACGGACGAAAAGCTCGGTCTTCTTGCCGACCTTAGAGAAGATCTTGGCCTTGGTATACTGGGTGATGTCATGCGTCGTAGTAAAGGTGCCGTAGGCACCGGACCCTTTGGCATGCATACGTCGTTCCGGCACACCTCCTCAAAGTGTGCCATACGGTGCTTAACTTCCGACAAACTAATCTTCATGGCTTTGGCCTTAATAACGTATTAATATTAAATAAGAATACATTACTAAATAGGAATATTATTCTGCGTACCTAACTTGTCAAGAAAATATTGAAAAGTATTGAAATACCTGGGATACACTTACTCATGTGAAAGCCCAAAACTGTATCACTTGAAAAGCGGTTGAAATTCAGTAAGACCGCGAAGAATCCAGAAACGTATCGGTCGGGGCCATAATAATGCAGTTCCACCTGTTTCTACCGGCCTCAGGGCTGCATTTGTATTATCCAGAAATCCACATTCATGGGTTTAGACTCGGCTATAGGGGGAAAAGAGGAAGGTAGATTCCGGCAAATGTGGTATACTATTCCCAACCTCCTTCAAAGGGCAGAGACAGCCTTCATGTAAGTCATTTGGCACTTCTGCCCCTTTTTTGGCCTACAGGCCCGCACAGATCACCTGTGTGGGCCTGTTTTGGTCTCATCCTCAATAATGGCAGGCATCGCAGGGACTCGTTACATTCGGCCCTCACCAGCGTCAGGATCGCCCGATCTGATTGGGGTGAGTACGTGAGCCTTATATAATATGTATAATTCGTATATACTCCCATGGGTTTATGCGATTATGAACGCGTGCTGGGCGGCTGATGTACTGGGCTGGCGATGACGTCAGGCAACTCTTCACCAGAGCCATTCTATCGATATTCAAGCGGCCAAACCATTCAATCTATAGTGGCACCCATTCACCTGCGTTCGTCCATTCCAGCCCCATAGACCGCCCATGAGAGCGAGGTTAGAGCAGGCAACGTTTTCTGCCAGTGTTTCTGCTAACTCATGGCCAGCCAGGATTTGTATGGAACCATTTTGAGGACCCACGAAGCCTATCTCAGTTAGAAGTAAATCTTCTGATATGGACAGGTCTTTCTCAATGGGTAGAATTTCCATAAAGGCCATGGTCTCCAAAGCTTGGGCTTATCGTCCTGTGGCGAGACGCACGCACGCGCTAACCGGCAAATCCGGCGCCTTACCGTAAGCCAATCGCCGTTGCATCATTACTATGGTTGCTGGCACTCCGTTGGTTTTTGTGATGGGCGCCAATACTCCTACCTTGTTTCACGAAGCAGCCTCATCGGCGCCGTCCTGGCTACGATCTGATTCCCATCTGCAGCCCGGTCTGTGGCCTGATACATGAACCATTTCTTCTGGTCTCGGTCCAGGTAAACCGCCGTGTGACGACAGCGAGGCGGGAACATGCGGTACGTCTGAACCGGATCGCTAATTCGCTCCGGCGCCTTCACATCCGCCGTCCGAACCTCGATGTAGTTTTTCTCAAAGTCATAGACAACGAATAGAGCGATTTTGTCATGGCTTAGGAAAACGGGATCGCACCCGCCTATGATCTGCCCCTCGGTCAGCACGGCCCGGGTGTGCGTCAATCTGTTTTGGCCGGACCCCGTCGCGACCCCCAGCTTCCACGCGCCCGCTCTGCCCTTCGCCCCATAGTACACATTGTACCTGTCGTTCGCATAGTACGTGCCCAATGGGAAGATCTCATCTCCATATCCCCATACGGAAGAGTCGTTCCACGACAGGACATAGCCGCAATCCTTGAAGCACTTTCCGTCATCGGACTTAGCCAGTGCGACGTGGCAATGAACCTCCTGGGTCGAAGCGTTCTCCGCCCATATGGCGCCATAGTATAGAAGTAAGCCACCGTCTTTGCTGGCTGTCGCGCCCGCAGAAAAGACACCTTCCTCTATGTTCCCGGCCGGCTGGTGAGTTATGATCGGATTGCCACTGTATTTTGTAAAATGAATGCCGTCCGTGCTCGTGGCCACGCCCAATGCACGGTCCTTTGGACCACCGTCCGTCCCACGGTCGCCGTTGGCCCCTATGTAGTACAAATAGAACATTCCGTTTTTCTTTATGACCGTGCAGGGGGTGATTTGACCGTAAAGCCGTGCGTCCCACGAGCCGGACGGGCCGCTTTCAAGGACGACTCCCCGCTCGGTCCAATCGGACTGACCAGGAATCGCCACCTCCGGCAAAACGGCGGCGAAAACTGCACCTGACCATGCAACAATTACCACGGCTGCTAGGGTCATCGGAGTCTTTTTCTCAATCAGAATTATCCATCGTAGCATTCTCTCGGTCCTCCAACATGTTTTGCCGATCCGATATTTCTCATTCGATAAGTTCCGGCTACACCGAAACTTTTGCCCCCAGGATAAATCCCGCCAGCAAGATTACAAGCCTAACTACCAAGTCCCACTGCAACGAGTACCCGATCAAGGACACCAGCCACATCCGGACTTCACGGAAGTGTTAGACATACCCTGCTTCCGGCACATCAATCGAACAAGACGCAGCTTCTCGATAGACCCGTGAAGCCATTAAATCGAGTTCAGTATACCACAGCCACCAGATTGAATCAACGTACAGAATCCTCATCAGCACCGTGTCCACAACGTGCTCAACCAACTCTAGCAAATGGCAACTCCCATGCGATTCTGAACGCGGGGTGGGCGGTGAATGCAGTGGCTGGTAATGTGGGTAAGCCTGACCTGTAATGTTCGGCAAAAGACCGATTTAATTATGTATGATGGCGTGCAGTATTGCAGAATATCATCGGAATACGGAAATGCTTTGACCCAATTTACCCCTTGGAATTTTTCAATATTCTTGATATGATGCAGTTGAAGGTTGTTCTTAGCGCTCAAATGCGGTTGTCTCGTCAAGATATGCACGATTTTGTCGGATCAATATTCAACAATATTGAGCAGATATGCTCACTAATCATACGTTAGCGGTGAAATGTTGAAGAAACTATCTGGGTACGAGTCTATAGTTGAAAAAGTGGAGTGTAATTCTCAAACAACGAACTATCCGAGAGGAGCGTGTATTATGTCCAGCGGATCATTACAGGTATCTATTAGAGGGAGGCAAGTCTTTCTGGTTTTGTGGCTATCCCTAATCCTATTACCTTTTAATCTGGTGGCAAACGCCGCAGCACCGGCAGACTGCAATAATGCAGCCCTGCTGTACTTTCAAGCCATCCAAAAATACCCTGAATACCCTGAACTAAGTTCTGAAGAGTATCAAGCAGTGAATGCTTTTATTAGAGATAGTACCCAAATGACCGCAACAGTGCGGCAATTTCTGGCCAAATGTCAAGAATCAATAGAATTAGTCAAGGCCGCATCGCACATTGAATACTGTAATTGGGGACATGAGTACTCACAAGGGTTTGTCGGTTATGTGTCATCCACTCATTTTACGGAAATACGTAACCTAGCTAAAATGCTTTGCGCCGATGCCATTATGCATGCAAAGGATGGCAATCAGAAGACCGCACTAGAATACGGATTAGTATTTAACACATTCTCTGAACATGTAGGTAACGATTCCATACTTGCGCAGCTCGTGTCTCAAAGTGTTAGCGTGTATGCAACAAACACCATACGCACGACGCTTGGTTATGATCAGGTCACTCACGAAACGCTCACGTGGCTGCATGGCGAATTAGTTACAAGACAAAGCAGCATTCAGTCGTACTTTCAATCATTAGATAGCGAACTGCGCTTGGCCCTGTCAGCAGCCAAATATGACGACATATTTAGCCAAGTGAAAGAAGATGCTGCGGCAGGAGGCTACCCAGGAAGCATGGAAACCATGACCGATGATGAGTTGCTCTCACACATGAGCAAACCAATACAATATTTTAAAAACTATATGAAACGAACGATATCCTTGGATATGTCATACCTCCAAATTATGACTGATATTGAGCAAATAGCAGATACTACAACATTGATTTATGAAGTTGATTATCCGTCAATTGTCCAAACGTGTCTTTCTCTTTCAACTGCATTCACTTTTTACTATCCACTTGCTGTCAGAAATGAGGCGGAGTTTGCACTTACGCAAACAGCCATTGAGCTGTATGACCTCGTAGCTCAGACGGGAAACCTACCGGATGTGCTTCCTGATTATTTGCCTAAAGATCCATTCAGTGGCACCCCATTTGAATACGAAATCACCCCAGAGGGTTTTGTCCTCCGTTTCCACGAGCTAGTCACATCCGGGGAAAGCAAATCTCACGAGAGAACGTTTATAGTACCCGCATTAAAAGAAGTAATTGAAGAAGAAGTAATTGGACCTGGTGGACGCTAACGAATAGGAGTTTGCAGCGGACCAAGGCAGTTTGACAACGTCGTCGAACCTGTTCGACACAGGCTTCGCAGGGCGTGTCCTCATCGACTGTTCCACATAATCATCCCATGTCGAACACGAACATGCAGAACCCCAGCACATGGCAACTCCCATGCGATTATAACGCGTGCTGGGCGGCGGAGGCACTGGGCTGGTGATGACGATCATACTCAACCTGCTCACCGGCCCTCACCTGCGTCAAGATCGCCCGATCTGAATTAGTGGGGAGTGTGGGCTCATCAAGTCTTAATGAGATTCCACAATGATCAGCATCATATCCAGGATATGTCCAGGCAAAGACAAACCACTCCTCAGAGCCATTCTAGCAATATTTAAGCGGCCAAACCATTCAACCTACCCGCGAACCCATTCGCCTGTGTTCGCCCATTCCAGGCCCGTAGACTGTGCCTGAGAGCGAGGTTAGAGCAGGCAACGTTTGACGTCAGGGCTATCAGCCATTACACTGCCTACAGCTTCGTATCGAATTGATGAGTAGAACAGGATTATAAGCATCTACCATCCAGGCAGTCGTAATAACAACGCCATAATTGTATTGCACGAGTTGGTTAAACAGGAGACACACAATGGAAGGCTTACTGTCGCTTGTACTTGGAATTATTTTCTTCCCGGTTACTCTGTTTGGAAGTTGGGTTATCGTCCACCCGCAAGAAGAAAAACTCATCCTGATATGGGGTA
>CAZBTJ010000204.1:0-7751 GCA_964494325.1 uncultured Pirellulales bacterium | reverse complement strand
AAGGAAGGCGAAGCAGGCCATCCGAGGATGGTCGATACAGCCTGACGGCGGCCAGAGGCAAAACAAGCGATTCGAATGCAGACTCATTTTGTTAGGTGCTCCTAGTCAGTGATACCGGGGGTTATACGTACGTGCATATCTGCTTGATCCAGCGGCCACTTCAGAACGATCAATTGTTGACGTGAGGAATCCCAGATAAAATCAGCGGGATTGCTGTGCTTATCCGATTTGGTGACTTCCAATCCGATTGTCTTCAGCGGGTTGTGGACCAGGACAAATGACTCGTTACACTGGATTGAGAAACCATCGGGGTAGTGTCTGTTCGCACCCACAAATATCCGGGATGGACCTTTACTATTGTCTGATTTAAATTCGATGTCAAGGCTTCGGGTGGCATGATTGAACAGGAAGGACTGAATATCCCCGGCAATCGCTTGGGGATAGGGCCGTGCAATGATATCGGTGATGTATTTGCGTTCCATGGTTCCCACACTCTTGTGATCGCTGAAAATGGCCCAGGTGGAGGGACCACCGGAAAGAAAGTGTTGTTTGGTTCGAGATCCCAGGAACCATGCTTTGATTGAGCCCACCCCCATGCGGTCGAATGCCTCCGCTGTGTGGATATAGAATTCTTGATAATGCAACTGCCCCAGCCGTCCCAAGATCGTGGCATCCGTGACATCAAAGGTGGGAAACCCCCATTCGCCAATAAAGATGGGTGCCTTCAGTAAATCAGACTCCTTGTCGAAACGCTGCAGCGTGGGATTGATCCATGCCAGTTTCTCTTGGTATATATGGGGTGCAAAAAGGATATTCTTTCGTGCGATGGGTGTCTTTATCTCGGTGTATTGGTTTTCGTGGGTCTTGTCACCCTTGTTCTGGAAGAGACTCTGACAAAGACACATTTTTGTGTCATCGATCTTGTTGTGTTCATCGATCAGCTTGCGATACAGGGGAATCAGATAACTGTCAGTTAAATCGTCGTAAGAAATATCCATGGTCAACTTACGGGGTTCATTGACCAGGTCGTACCCAAAGACATAGGACTCGCCTTGATAGCGTCTCCACAACACCTGCCATGCCGCTGCATAGATTTCCTGCTCGTTATGTTCATTACGCCAGAAGGCCTCCCAGGAAAAGCCCTTGACCCCATAGGTCGTCATTTTGAAAACAGTTTTCATCCCTGCATGACGCCCCAACCGCACCAGGCTATCGAGCTTGTTCAGATACTCTGGTTCCAATCGGCAACCGAGAAAGGTACTGACCTTGCCCAATTCAAGACGCACCACCTGAAAGTTCGCGCCCAAGCGAACCATTCGCACATAATCATCTAAATTAAAGCTGAGATCGTGCTTGCCGTCATTGGTGTTCACCACAAAACCCCGGGCAATCACATGACGCCCGTTCTCGTCTCGCAGCCCATGTTTGATTTGGGCGCATACAGGCAGGGCCATGATGATCGATAACACAATGAGTACAGTTTTCTTAATAAGCATATTCATTATGGGTTTATCCTCACTGCAATTTCAAAACAACAAGCTTTCTGAGCGCCCCCTCAGGGATAACTTCGGGTGCATGTCGGCCATGGCTCTTGCCTTTGCTCTCCCACTTGATGTGCCAATAGGAGACACTTGAATGGGACAGAACTTGCTGCGTTCGGAACATGCCCAAGATCTTTGGTCATAATTGTACTCCTGCGGAATCAGGCATTTTAGAGGGAATCAAAACGAATTGATGCGAATTTCAATCTGATTGACACCCGGATTTAGACGAATCGAACCAAAGGCAAGATTTGTGGTCTGACCATTGAGAGTCAACACATCCTCAGGTGATCCCTTGACGGAAAACTCGGCTACCATGTTGGCAGGCAGTTCGATCTTGTAGGTCTGCACACGATTGCTGACGCGACAAAATGTCCCCTTAATGGAACCCAGCAGAGTGGGCACCTTAATGGTACTACGCGTCAAATCACCCATCTGAGGCCGGATACTGGCCACGGAAAAACCAGGGGTTTTCGGCTGTATACCCCAAAGATATCTGGGGATGATATTGCCCGGGGCCGCGCCCCAAGCGTGGTTCCAATCGGCATTGGGTTTGTACTTCATGTCCCAGGCCTCCAGGGTGATGGTCGAACCGACCTTGATCATGTTGTACCAACTACGGTCGTGTTGGGCACGCATCAGATCCAGGGCAACCTGGGCTTCACCCGCCCTGTACAGTCCCTCCAGAAGGTACTGAGCGCCGTATACGCTGCAGGCCATACCCCGTGACTTGACAAAGGCAGCCACTGAAGGGACATATTTTGGGGGCACCATCTCAAAGGCCAGGGGCATCATATTGGCATGCAGCGAGGCATGGTGCGAGCCTTCACCGTCTACATAGATACCGCGAGCCCTGTCAAAGAGCTTGGTGTTGATGCTGCGTTTGACCTTGGCTGCCATGTACTCAAAATACTCGGCATCCTCGGTCTGATTCAGAACGGTGGCGAATTCTGCCATGATCACCATGTTCTGATAGAAGAAACAGTTCACCATGGTATTGATGGGTACCATGTCATACCCATCGCGTTCGCCCTCAGGCCGGGCCAGTTTCCATCCCGTATCCTTTTGTCCTGGAGGCCAATCCACAATGTCTCTGAGCCCATTCTTTGGAGGTGGATTAAAACCGATCTTTTTCAGAAAGGCTTCACTGACCTTGCCGGTTTGCGTGGAGATTAGTCCATCCTCGCGAGCCAGCTCCATAAGTGTCTTGTGCTTTAGCAGTTCGTAGTAGGCCTCAATGAGCTCTGTGTCACCCGAATAGTAGTAGTCCTGCTGCATCATCAAGGCCGTGTGCAGCAGCCACTCCGTGGGCCAGGTGGGATGGACCATAAACCACTCGATGGTCTGCTTGGCCATGGCGTACTCGCGATCCACACCGTAATGGCTGAGCTGATTGATATAGGCATCCGCCTCATAGGGAATACGTTCGCGATCCCCATCGATATAAAGGCCAGTGGCGGAGGTGGCCTTCATACTGTACTTGCAGAGTTCGTAGATCTGATCCAGGATCTTATCCGAACTGGTGAAGTGGCTTTGGTCTTCCTCGAAGTAATGGAACACAGCCTTCTGTTTGAGATCATCCGGCCTGATGTTCTGATTCGCATTCTCGATTTCCACATAACGGAAGGGAATAATCACGCCCAGGGATTCTGGCAAAGACACAGCCTTGTCATTGGTATTGCGTTTGTCCGCTGGCAGTTCCAACACGTAGTGAGACTGCTCAGGCGAGACATCCAGCTTCACTTCTTGATATCGTATTGTGCCTCCTGGTTTCCTGTCGATCTTACCATCCTTAAGTTTTTCACCCAGACGGATGATTAAGGATTCCGGCCTGTCCGTTTTATAGGTCAGCTCCAGCGTGCCAAAGGCGTCTTTGCCGAAATCAACAAAGTAGCATCCTGCGGCGGTCTTTGTAAAGACAACGGGAGCTATCCGTTCGATTTGAAACCCATTCTTCGTGGACACGGTTCCGTCAAACCCGCCGGTCTTAAAAACCTGCACTTCAGAGTAGTCAGAGAGCCGGTTATCCTGATCCCAGATGCGCACCTTCCAGAAGTAGGTCCTATGGGACTCGAGTGGATCACCCCCGTGTTCGACATTGGCACACAGATTGGATCGCACCTGCTGGCTGTCCCATACATCGCCGAGGTTCTGGTTTATCTTTTTCCGGGTGGATGCCACCAGTATCTGAAAGCCCTTCTGCAACACGGCCTCATTCGGTACGATCCAACTGTATTCGGGTAAGGCGTCAGACACGTCTACCTGGGCAGGCTCTCGGATAAATTCAACCATCATACCGCTGGGAACGCCCGTATCAGGGCTCGTATGCTGCTGAATCATCTCATCGCATTGTGTGCGAATGTCCGCCAAGATGTCACGATACTGCGTCACCCCAGCCAGGTTCCTGATTTCCTGAGGGTCGTCCACCAGGTTGTACAGGGCCTCCTCTGACTTGTCATTGACATACCGGAAGTACTTCCACTGAGCCGTACGAATCCCCTCACTTGGGGGGATATTCTCAAATTCCCAGAGATGCTCGATTAGAGCAGTATCCCGTGACAGGGATGGCTGTTGTCCCGAGACCAACGGCATCAGGCTCTTACCATGATAGGTCTCTGGGCGTTCAATACCGGCCAGATCCAGGATCGTGCAGGGGACATCGACATTCAAGGCCATGTCTGTCACATCCTTGTGCTGCGTCCCTCTGGGATCATAGACAATCAGCGGAACGCGCACAGAATTGTCATACATCAGCCACTTGCCTGCCAATTGGCGTTCCCCGAGAAAGTAACCGTTGTCCCCCATCAGGATGATCACGGTATTTTGATCCAGGCCACGTTCTTTGAGCTGGGCGCGAATCTTACCGATTTCCAGGTCAATCCCATGAATCATGCGGTAATAGCCCTTGACACTGTGCTGGTATTTCTCAGGTGTATCGTATCGCCAGTGCCAGCGCGTACGGTTGAATCCCTCACGCACGGGTCGGGGCAACGCATTGAAATGGGCATCCTCACCGAGTTTGGGGCCAGGCATGGTCATGTCCTGATAGAGATGATCCGATGTTGCCTGCCAGAAATACTGATCCTCGGCATTGTCATGGGCATGGGGGGCACTGAAACTCAGCGACAGGCAGAATGGCTGGTCAGCTGGGGCCTGCGCCATGAAGTCCAGGGCCTTTTCCCCTGTGTAGCGTGTCAGATGCACTTTCTTGCCGTTCAGCTCTTTGTAGTAATACCCGCGACGATCCGGAAAGCGGCCATTGCGATCGTAGTCCTCGAACACATCAAAGAGCGAGTTCTTTGCACTATAGTTCACGCCAAACTTCCCAAAAAAGCCCGTATAGTAGCCGGCCGCCTTGAGCAGTCTGGGATAGGCCTGCGCCATGTATTGATCACGGATGGGACCGGTCTGAAAGCTGTAGCGGTGGGTACGCTCATACAGGCCCGTAAAAATACTGGCCCGGCTGGCCGAACAAATCGGCGTAGACACCATGGCGTGACTAAAGTAAGTCCCCTGCCGGGCCAGCGTGTCCATCTCAGGTGTCTGGATGATATCATTCCCGGCATAGCCCAGGGCATCCCAACGCTGGTCATCAGTCAGGATGAAGATGATATTGGGCTTTGCAGCCATTCCATTTCCAGCCCCAATGCCCTGCGCAAGCACCTGAGGGGCAGAACATGCAACGGTGATCAAACATAGCAAAACACAAACATGTCGATAATTAGCTCTCATAACACATTCCTTCTCCATTTTTGAGTATCGTGAGCACGCATCTGCTCTCAAAGCACTCACCTATTTATACAACAGGCACGTCATTTCGTCAAAAACAATCAACCCCACCGGCATGCGTTTTGAACACCTGAAACATGTTCTCGCGTCCGCTCGCTGAAGGCGAACTCAAGCCACAAACCCACCAAGAATAACGAGAAACCAATAACGAACCACGAACCACGAACATGGATTTAGGGATACTCGGATTTGAACATATGCCTCGGTGACATGTAATGAACACTGAAATCCGAGCACCGACCCCTTTTTCGCCTGTCAAGTCATGCTAGGCCTTCTGATTATATTTGAGTTGAGGCGCTGAACCCATCTGCTTAACAGGCGGTTTAGAGGCATCAATTAATGACGATACGCCGCACACGCATCAATACGCCGATCAATCTCCTGCAACAGCTTGTGATACCCGTCTCCGTCGACACCTCCGTAATTTGATTGCAGCTGGGCATCAGTCAGGCTCTCCGGCAGGTCTTTCGCAACAGGAAAGAATGCGTCCACATCAAAGCCACGTACAATGCGATCCTGCATGGCACGAGCCATAGATAGGTCACCTGTGGCACACAGACCGAACATCGTGCCAGTTCGATCTGCCAACAGATCGCCAAACGAGAAACCGCTCCCCCCCCTGCCCGCATCCAACTCCTCCTTGAGTAGCCCCACTGCAAGACTCACAACATCTTCAGAAAGTAGGGTCAAGCTCGCACTGACCCAAAAGTGCTTGGTCCAGTCAGTTCGTCCCCGCAGGGTCACGCCCGACAGGCGTTTGCGAGTGACACTATCGAAAGGCTCGTCATACACCCCCCCCAGAAACTGTGCCACACGCCGGTGGCCCAACCCAATACCCAGAGCGAAAATGGCGGCTCGGTTTTCAATGATTGGGTTACCGTTTATTGAGCGGACCCGGGCCAGGGCAAACGCCGCTTCCATGCAAGTGCCAAAATTGCAGGGATGATTGGCATCGAGCGCGGCCAGTGCAAGCAGGTGCTGTATCTGTACACGTGTAGAGGCCAGGACTTGATCACCTGCGGTCTCGGCCCCAAAGATGTCCTCGCGAAATCCGCGGTCCGGTAATCGCAGACGACCGTAGGTGACTTCCAGCGCATCGTTTTTTAGGGTGAGGTTCTGCAGGCAGTCGACAAAGGGCTTGGATAAGCGACTGTCATTCAACAGGGAAGTGATCACGGGCGACACCCCCTCCAGCACCCAATTCGGAAGGCTAACCAAGCCGATGCGGCAGTTTGTGAGTGTCACATTCAAGGAATCTCGGTCCAGGCGTGGCTGGCCGGTGAGTTCGACATTCACATAGGTGCTGCCCCCCTCCTTTAAGGGCAGGTAAACAGAGGCGGCTAGTGATACTGAATTAGGGCCCAAGTTCACCTGGGCCTTGCGCTGGCCTGATCCGAGAGAGAGCCCCCAGGCCAGTAGCACATTGATGTCATGCTCGCTTAGTGGGAGCGTATGCGTCTGATTTCCCTGCAATGACCTGGGGTTCTTGCTGCGAACCAGATGGACCAGATATCGTTTCTCCTCGGAGGTCACCTGGGCCGCTTCGAATGGCAAGGAATTCTGTGTCACGACACTACGCAGCAAGACAAACGATCCTCCCAGGAATAGACAGACCAACACTATCAGTTTCAGAAGAAGCCATAAACGTGCGCGCCACCCGCGAAACCAGTTGCCGCCCAGCCACAATCCAAATAGGCAACCCAGTAGAGGAAGCACCAGTCCGCACAGCGCAGCCACATGCCATACCGGACCAATTTGAACGATGCGTACCAACACCGTGAGCAGTACGGCCAGAATATGTGCCAGCAGACTGACGATCCACCGGGGACGCCGTCCTCCTGTCCAGACTGCTATCATACTAGCCACAAAACCGAGGGGGACATAACGGATGAATTCAATCAGCCAGATAAACATGAATCGCCCCAACCACGCCATCACACGTTGAGTATTCTGTAAATGCCATAGGGGCAACGGGATCACATCGATCCCCTGGCGGTAACACCATCCGCGATAGAGGAGAAATGCCGTGTATGCAAATAGGGCCATGCACCCAATGCTTATTTGCAGGGCACCAGGTGCGGGCTTCTCAATCAGGTTGTTTTTCGGCTTCAAGGCCATGATGCTCATTTCCGATAGTTAGAGACAATGCTGCATATCATAGCACTCTCAACCTTTCTTGGCCAGTTTTCATCTGCAGGTAGTTGATGGGCACGCTTCGCTTTGCCCATCCTACAGTGCTGCAACTCAATTGTCTACGCCCTGCGTAGACAATCTTATCGTCAGGAAATGCCTCTGCAAATCGCAGACAATGATGCACCCGATTTTGTGAACAATCGTTTATCCCGTTAATGCCTTTCAAAAAATACTTCCATTTCTAAATATTTCACGGGACACGCACCTCTCACCCTGCTATAGTTGCCC
>CAZBTJ010000203.1:0-7814 GCA_964494325.1 uncultured Pirellulales bacterium | reverse complement strand
CCAATGAAGCAAGGTCTTGCACATTGATAATCCTGACAATACCATAAACAGCTTTTTCATGCAAACGACTGCATAAGCGGCTCAGTCTTGGTTCAGTGGCTCTGCACCAAACCGCTGGTCCAACTCGTCGGGAACTGAGGATCCTGATTCTGTCTGGGCATGACACGTACAAGGCTGAAGCCCTGTCCATCTGCATTCTCAGGCCAGGGGGATTTATCATCGTACACAAACATTTCAATGTCAGTGCCATCAAGGGCCACGAGCCGAATGGTTTCACCCGCGTTGTCGAGGTTTCCAGTGAATTGACCGACGACAGGCAAATCAGTCCCATACTCGGTCTCAAAAGCAATAGGATCAGCCACAATGAGCAGTCGTTCATCAGGTGCAAGCGTTGTGCCTGGCGCACACGCATAATCAATGCCTGCGCCAAAGCGAACACCTGTAAGATCAATCGTGTCAGTGACAGAAATATTCATAAGTTCAATAAATTCAGTATCCTCTGCCGATCCCGGAGGATTATAGAACAGCTCAGAGATGATTAGATTTCCCGAGTAAGCTGGTACGCCAACAACAAAGAATGTACTGGCCAATGCAGACCATTCATTGTCCTTGAAAATGCGGGCCTTGACTGGGCCGGTCTGTGTCAGGAGGATGTCACCCGTATATTTTAGCGCATTGGATACAGTCTGACCCACAATCTGAGTGGAATAGACCAATTGGGGCACGGCCAAGAGCCCCCTGCTTGTAGCAGACTCATTTAAGAGATGAATGGCAAGCACATTGGTGCCAACATGCAGGAAACCAATAGCATAGGACACATTGAATGGCTCAAACTCAAGGGGGGCATCATTCGCATGACTGGATGTGGCACGTGCATTCCAAACAGGCGTATCCGGGGCCTGTGCAGAGGCGATTTGCATGCCATTGAGATACGCCACAAAGCCATCATCATATGTCATGTTGAGCAGGAGTGCGTTTATCTCGTTGAGCGTAGCCTGATTGACAATCTGGAACGTGACGCGCGCATACACAGTGGCATTTTTGCGATACGCACCACTCACCTTGAGATTGATAAGGGACGTGTATGTGCCCGATGTTGACCACTCGTAGCCAATGCCAGTCCTTCCCTGTAACCACGCACTGTCATCAAAGCCAGAGGCTGTCCAGGTCTGGCCCAAGGCATTGTCTGCGGGTACAAAGGCACTGGCCACAGCATTGGTATCCAAAAGGATATGGGCATTCATCAGAGGTTCCACAGGCAATTCTATCTGAGTAGAGGGCCTTGGATCAGTGCCATCCACGGTGTAATAGATCGTACCTGAATCATTGGGATTCAAAATGGCCAGAGCAGAACCAGGCGGCACCATGCCCTCAGACTGCACATAGACTGGCGCATCAAGTTCAGGATACAGTTTTTTGTGTCTGAATTGTGCGAGCACAATGTCAGTTCTCTGGGGAAGATACGTGTCAAGTATATAGGCCTGATCCGGCCAATAGTGATCATCGCGTGTGTACAGATCGAAGTTCGCCTGGGGCCAGCTGGGTGCCTCAACATCGCGACGAAAATCGCCCCATCGTGCAGATTCAGAAATAATCGCCCGATCCATTTGTATGGAACGATCTCGCCAGATCGCATCTGCCACATTCGGGGAGAGTGCGCCCCCTGGAAACAAGTGCTGATGGATCCGATCTGCAAAACGATCACAGTAGGCCTGATTGAGCGTCAGCCGTTGATGCAAACCGCTGGGACGTCCATTACCCTTAAGACCTGTGCGATTGATGTTCAGCGCATTGCTCAGGGACGCAGGATTGCTCTTGACACCAGGCCCGTTGGGTGAAATGGCAAACTCGGAATCCCAAGGGAAAAATCGAAACTTGGCTCCAGGCACACGTTGGCGTGCAGCGCGCCAATTATGCCCATCCCAATCGAGATTTCCGATATAGCAGTTGAGTATGATGTAGTCGATGAGTGAATCAATATCAAGATATTGCTGAATGCGTGCATACTCCGCGGAATCAGCCATATTGCCTTGGGCAATGGCCATCATGGCATTCCACGCATTCTTGTTGCCCGATGTAGGACTGCCGCTGTTGAGCACATCATACTCGTCTGGTTCCCCCCCCAAATAGGAGGCCATAAAATCCTTGTCCGGACGCTCGTGCAAATGATAAATCCCCCAGTACAGGCCGTTGAGATACAAATGCACCCAGCGTCCATGCGATGCAGGCTGGCCCATAGCCAAAAGAAGATCGTTCGTCCACTGATCACGATTATACTGGGCATGACGACACTGATAATAATGCCTGTGTGTCCACCCAAAGTTATAGCCAGATCGGAGCTGGAGAAAATCAAAGCTCTCTACTGCGGTGTCACCAGAGGGCGACCCGACAAAAAGTGGATAGTCCAATCGACCCGACCCATATTCTTTCCGAAAACGCAGACTGAAACTGTGCTTGGGTGTATCCGGATTGCGACTGCTGCCTCCCTGGATACGCAGGCCTGCATCCACCTGAAACCCGGATTCAGAACCATCGGAGGCGATCAATTCAACGGACACAGGACGTTCCCAGGTTTGGCCCTGCTGCTGCGGATTCTGATACAGACCTGTGGCTCCAAACAGCGCCTGGCTGGCGCATGAAATCGAAAGACTTGGGAATACTCGCAAAGACGATTCCATGTGGTCAGCATAGCGTGGATCTGTCACCACCTCTGGATCCATTTCGTAATCCGCTGGATGACCGGCCCATTCAAGAGGATAGCCTGCGGGGGCATTCCCCTGAAAGATCACATGATTTGGAAACAGATACGTGTGTGTGTCTACCTCTGTCGGGACTAAAACACCCTTGAATGCAGCAGCACGCACCACTGTGGTGGTGGTCACGCGTATGGGTTCTGTGTAGAGCAACCCGTGATTGGGAGAAGGTTCACTGCCGTCCAAGGTATAGAAAATGTCTGCCGCTTCTGTGGCAGTGGTGATGTGGATCTTCAGAGGCATGTGAGGGTGCATTGGGTTGGGATAGATGCCTCGGGCCGGATAGAACCGCGTATCAGTGACAATGCCCGGCACAGGGGATTCATCGTTTGCCTGTCCGGGTGTGGGATTGGTGAAGTACCCCTCTTTCGCATAGGAAATATCTGCACGCTGTTCTGGGTACGCGGGCGAAAATGCGTGCACCACAGTATGCCCGTCAGGTGCAATCAGACCCAGGTATTCGCCTGCATTGCTAAGACGGAATGTGGTGTGCAGAAATCCAGCCTTGTCTCTGCTGTTTTCCTGGGGCTGGCCTGAAGCAAAGACCACCAAAAACTGACCTGGTGCAAGAGAAGTCCCGTCTGGAAAGGACCACTTGGCAAGCTCTTCAGTATCGTCTGTAAGGAAAAATCCACTGAGATCCATGGTCTGTCCATGGGGATTGTAAATTTCAATCCAGTCTGGATATTGCCCTTCCCCATCAGAAAACGTGGCATCATTGTCAGCCATGAATTCACTGATCACAGGCCAGTGCAACTCATTGGCCTGAACTTCTGGATGTGACCCAACCAGGCACACAAGGCACAGGGTCAACCATACCCCTGATTTATGGATCAAACTTGTCATGAGAACTTTAGTCACCGGGTAAACTCGTCATCCAATCCGGCCATGCAGGCAAGGGTTGACTCATGTCATACTCTTTGTGCCACTTTAAATCCCACAGCTTCTTCAGTGGTACTTTCCTGACCCCACCGTCCATAAAACAGACATTTATGGTGTAGGCATGTCGATTGAGGCAGTATCGTCCAAACCCTGTATTGTGGCGTTTTTCATCATCCGGAGGTGCAGGATCACTTCGCATGGTCGGTCCCCCTCCCCATCGCCAGCACTCCAGAAACATGGGTATATTGGCACCAGCCGCCTGATCAATCCTCTTCCAGGCACGACGTTTGGCACGCTTTAATTCCCAAATATTGTCCACACCAGAGCGAAGATTGTAACACCAGTTGTTGATGCCATAACTGTTTTTGTGTACCTGACCATCAATCGGAGGGGTGGCCCAGGACATCCTCGCAGGATCCAATTCGCCTTCCTCAAGTGTCTTATTGGTTGAGGGACACATACGAATATCGCCCTCGCCTTTCCCCGTATACGGCATCATGGGCACAATCCAGGTCCCCCCGCCAGACGTAGTACCCGGCTTCCATACCATAAACTTGTTGTCATTATCAAAGGTATAGAGGTAAAAGATCTTACCCCATTGATTGAGATTGGATTTACACACCACCGCTCGAGCCTGCGCCTTTACCCGCTGCAAGGCCGGCATCAGGATACCCATCAACACTGCGATAATGGCGATGACGACGAGCAACTCAATCAGTGTAAATCCGCGTGTTTTTTGTCTTGCCATGTCAATACTCCTGCCATATAGATGCAGGAGACCTCGATCACGAGGCCCCCTGCATATTCCTGACTCACTCTAAAAGGCCGTTGGTACTGGCTCTGTGATACCTGCCAAACCAGCCATCTCAACATCGGACAATGCCCGGTTATAGACACGTACCTCATCAATCGAACCCGCAAACGGCTGATTCATACCTCTGTTAACACCCATTGACAATTGGCCAAAGAGCGTGTCAGCGGCCTCCAACACCGTGACCCGCAAACCATTGTAATACAGACTTGTCATCGTACCGTCACAGCTGACTGCCAAATGGACCCAGTCACTTGTCACTGGCCCCAGAGTCGCTCCCTGAGAGCCCCAATACCGGTACACACCCGGATCAGACCCATCCACATCGATCTGGAAGTCGGAATTACTGCTGTTGTTGTTAAATACAGACTTGTACTGGACCTGACCAAAGATGTCTGTCCTGGCCCACAATGAAATGCTATAAGCAGACCACACCTCTTCCGGGTCAATGTCACGTGTCACATTGTCATCTGTCCCATCAAAGACCATGGCCTGGCCAACTTTGCCTGGGGCGTATTCCGGATCACCGGTTGCCGTCCCATGGTAGGCCCCAGTCGTATCATCGGCATTGCCTTCAAATTCATAGAACGCCACCAGATTGGGATCGCTCGCATCCGGGATCACTGGTTCGCTCGTGACTGGCGTCACGCTGTAGAGCTTGACATCATCAATGTATATCACGCCTGTGGCACCGGCACCCTCAATCCCAATAGCCAGACTTGTCACATTCTGAAGAGGGCCAGCGACACCGGACAAATCGATGTTCCAGGGAACCCACTGCTGTCGTTGCATCGCATCGGACAAGCCATCGTAGTTGATGCGAGTATTGTTGATCTTGAGATAGAGCTGGCCCGTGTTACCAGGAGTACCATAAATGTTCAAGGACAGTGACTTGATACCGCTGACGGTCCAGTCCTGGGCAGGCTCTAATGCCCTCTCAGTCTCGGACACATTGGAACCGTTTGTATTATTGAAATACAACGGCATGGACAACTGGCCACCCTTGACAATCGTGCCCTCCATGATATTGCCATTGTATTGAGGACTGCTGACACTCCAAATATCATGCCCCACGCCGGAACCAGTCCCGTTACCCAGATAGTCTGTGGGGAAAAACTCATCCGCGGAAAAACCGAACCCGTCAAGCCATGTCTGGAATGGACGATTCGGTGAATCATTGGTGTAGCCTTCGAAATCGTCCACAACCAACGCATCCACGAGGGTCAAGCTCCACACAGGGCCTGCCCACACAGACTCAACCTCTGCTTCGTTGACTTCATCCACACGCCAGTAATAGGTCTGGCCCAGTTGAACATCAAAGGCGCTGAGGTCAATACTATGGGTGCTGGATGTCACAGAAGGCGCCACCGCATCGGCCACGTCATTGGGATCTGCACTCAGATACACAACGCTCTGAACCGCTTCACGGCCTGCACGCCAGGATAAAACATCGCCAGGAAGAATATGGGTTGAGCCCGATACAGGTGCGGGCGTACGCACGGCAGCCGGAATCGCCATAAACTGCACTTCACCAAGGCTGTAGGATTGCATGAATCCGCCCCAGTTGCTCTGGATGCTCAAACGAACCATCTTTGCCGCGATGCCACCAAAGGCAATTTCATCATATTGAGTATAGGTGGGTAACCCCGGTGCCTGACTGAATTCATTGGCATCTTCCAATATATCCCAGGTCTGACCATCCTTTGAATACTCAATCAAAACACCCTTCACACCGTAGCCCACAAAGTCCTCGGCAGCCGTGTTGGAGTTCCACACCTTCATGACATCCAACTTCTTGAGGCTGTCAAATTCGTATTGAATCCAGGGGTCCATATCCCCCATCGCCGTAAACCACATGGTTTCTGATTGAATCCCATGGGCATTATCTTCGCCCAATCCAGATCCATCAACGGTCTTCTCTGGGATTGAATATTCGTTAGAAGAGCTGGATGCCGTGGCAATCATCTCGGGTCCTGCTATCTGAATTGAATAGGGCTCTATCTCAAAGCTCCAGACATTCCCTTTAAAAATCGTGTTGTCGGGGGCGCCATTCACTTCATCCACACGCCAATAGTAAGTCTTTCCAAATTCGAGAATACCTGCCTCATAAGAATTGGCATCCAGGCCCGCAGCTGTCGGTACAGTCGCAGCGTTGACGTCCTCGAAACTCATCCCAAAGTAGACATCGTGTTTGACTGCAAATTCACCCGGCGCCCATTCCAAATTCACAGCACGCAAAACGTCAGACATACCGTCCTCTGGATTCGGCATGGAACTGGATGCTGTATCGCCCGTCATGGCAGCCTGAACTTCTGATTCAGTCAAGGCATGATTATAAATGCGCACGTCATCAATGGCACCCAAAAAGGAATTCGCCGTTGAGACTGTGGCTGGATGGCGACCAATAACGCTCTCAGATGCATGCGCAACGGTATTGGGAGCATCCCCGACTGCCACGGATTCACCATCAATGTAAAGCTCGGACCGATTCGTTCCAAAGTCCCACACCCAGGCCACATGAACCCAGACAGCCACAGGTACTTCGGGACCTGTCAGTGTGATATTGCTGCTGCCAGTATACACACGTCCCTGGATCTGACCACTGGCCAATTCAAAGTTCATGTGGGGAGGACCGTTGCCATTAAAAATCTGCCCGGTTTCAAGGTTATCTATTTTGATCCACGCTGCCACAGTCTGCACCTGGCCCGTGGTAAATAACGGAATTCTTACAAGACTGTCTGAACCATCAAATTCCAAGGCAGAGCCAGATTGTCCCTCGATCCAGAGAGGTCCTTCAATGGAAGCATCAAGATTGTTTCCAGATGAATCGACCGCAATAGCCCCGCTTCCCTCGTCAAATCGCCACCATCCGATCAGATCGGCCGATACACTGGATGCGAATCCCAGCAGACATACCAGGAGTACCAATAAATAGTTTTTCACCTTCATACCAAAATCCTCCTTTTAATCAGTTAAAACAAAGCAATTAAATCGGTGCAATGACTCCGTGACACTGCACCTTTCATAGTCTTCTTACGTTTCATAAGTTATTCAATTTTGTTGTCTTTGGCCGCTGCCACAAGGACACGAATCTGGTCCAGATTGGCCAGCTTGAAATTCACATGCAAGGCACGTCTGTCGTTTGTGATCGTGATGGCATCAGCACTCCTGAAGTCTTCAACCAAACCTCGGGACTTGTCGGACCCGTAGACCACATTTTCAGCGCCCAGTATCGAGTCCGTGGCCACCATGGCAGAGATAAAGCCCGCAACGATGGGCTGGGCACGGGTCCCTTGTACCGTCAGATCAGCCATCATTTCGTTGTCGAACTTATCCATAACGCACCCAAGCCATCTTCTGCAATCACT
>CAZBTJ010000202.1:0-7895 GCA_964494325.1 uncultured Pirellulales bacterium | reverse complement strand
GAACGAGCGTCCCGCTCGTTTCCCAATTGAAAAAAATGGGTCAAAAAGTTTCCAAGCATTGGAAAAGTGGAATGGGGATTTCCACAACCGCTGCGCTGGAGGAAGTCAGAGAAACAGCCGAGGATGAGGGGAATTTGAGCTAATGAAACGAGGCAAAACAGAAGATCAATATACCGTTGTCGAGTTACAACAAGGAGCCGCCGAGTGGTTGGAGTGGCGGAATGATGGTATCGGCGCTTCGGATGCTCCGACCATCATGGGAGAAAATCCGTGGAAGAATCCAACAGAGTTATTGGATGAAAAGCTGGGTAGAGGAAGGCCCTTTGCTGGGAATGCAGCGACTCGAAGAGGTACTGCTCTGGAACCGTTTGCCAGAAAAAGATACGAAAGTGATAAATGCATTGAAGTTTCTCCTTTGTGTCTGCAAAGCACGGAATATGAATGGATGCGGGTTAGCCTTGATGGAATTTCACCTGACCGCAGGCATGTGGTTGAAATAAAATGCGGCGATAGCGTTTATAATAAAACGGCTGCAAGCGGAAAAGTTCCCCCGTATTATGTTGGGCAACTTCAGCATATTTTGGCGGTCACAGGGGGGCCTTCGATTGACTTTTTTTGCTATCTGCCTCAACGAGATCCGGTATGCGTAAATGTTTTACGTGATGATGATTACATCGCCCGAATGATTTCTGTAGAACAGGATTTCTGGAACCAAGTGCTTCAAAATAGAAGTTGAGAAAATTTTAGTTATGAGGCCGAAATATTATTACCGCTATCACAATGTTCAAAACAAGCACTCCATTTTGGCATGTTCGGACAGTCTAAAATGTTATGCCTGTTACGTTGATCAGTTGAAACAAATAGCCGGGGTTTCTTGTTATGATGTTTGGCCGAGTCATAAGGGGAATGTTCGCATTTCTGGGAAAATCAGTGCCGGTTAGTGGTCTTCCAAACATTGGAAAAAATGAACCAGAAAAGTTCCAACTATTGGAAAAGTAAAATTTGATTAGCGTTCATTCGTATTCATCCCAAGGCCGTTGGCTGGACAGGTTCGCGGTTAAAATATATAAGTTTCCAACCATTGGAAAAAGTGAACTGAAAAGTTCCAGACATTGGAAAATGAAAATTGATTAGCGTACATTCGCGTTCATTCGCAGTTTAAAAAATACGCAGTACGTAATACGGAATAAAAGTTATGAAATTAATTTATGAGTTGAGTTCAAAAGGGCGGGGCGGAGTGCGGATTCCGGAAGACCGGATTTCGCCGGAAGAGATGGTGCCAGTCAAGCTGCTCCGTAGTGAGCTGGCCGAACTACCTGAGGTGTCGGAGAGCGAAGTGGTGCGTCACTACACGCGCCTGTCGCGCCTGAACTATTCGGTTGATACCCATTTTTATCCGTTGGGTTCCTGTACGATGAAGCACAATCCGCGCGCCTGTGAGGCCGCGGCCTCCATGCCGGAGCTGTGCGAAACCCATCCGCTCTGGCCGCAACTGCGCCACGGTGGGTTGCTCACGCAGGGTTCGCTGCAGATTCTCTACAATACAGAGCGGTTGCTGTCCGAGATTACCGGGCTGGCGGAGTTCACCCTGCAGCCGATGGCCGGCGCGCACGGCGAGTTGACGTCGGTGATGATGATAGCCGCCTATCACCGCGACCGCGGCAATCAGAAGACGCACATCATTATTCCCGACTCGGCGCACGGAACCAATCCGGCTAGTGCGACGCTCGGGGGTTTTAGCGTGGTCATCATTCCCTCCGATGAAAACGGCATGCTGGATCTCAAAAAACTGAAAGAGGCCATCAATGACGAAACCGCCGGGGTGATGCTGACGCTGCCCAACACGCTCGGGTTTTTCAATCCGGAGATCAAAGAGATTATTGAGGCAGTGCATTCGGTCGACGGGCTGATGTATTATGACGGTGCCAATTTTAATGCCATCATGGGTCGTATCAAGCCGGGTGCTCTTGGTTTTGATCTGTGTCATTTGAATTTGCATAAATCGTTTTCCACGCCGCATGGCGGCGGTGGGCCGGGAACCGGCCCCGTGGGTGTCTGCGAAAAATTGCGGCCGTTTCTGCCGATTTCGCGCATCGCCAAAACCAAGGACGGAACCTATACGCTCGACTACGATCACCCTAAAAGCATCGGCTATATTGCGCCGTTTTACGGAAACTTTTCGATTTTGGTGCGAGCCTATGCCTACATGCTGATGCTCGGGCGCGAAGGATTGCGCGGAACCAGCGATCGCGCGGTGCTCAACGCCAACTATCTGCTCGAAAAGCTGCGAGGATCTTATGCTGCGGTTTCCGAAAGCCGTTGCATGCACGAGTGTGTATTCAGTGGCAAATCGCTGGGCGAGGGCATTCATACGCTCGATTTGGCCAAAGCCCTGCTCGACCGCGGCGTGCATGCGCCGACCATCTACTTCCCGCTCAACGTGCCGGAAGCCATCATGATTGAGCCGACCGAAACCGAGACTAAAGAAACGCTCGACGAGTTTGTGGAAATGATGGAGGAGATTCTGGAGCTTTCTAAAACGGATCCCGATGCGCTGCACGCCGCGCCGGTCACCACATCGGTCGGTCGCCTCGACGAGGTCGCCGCCGCCAAAAACATGGATCTGGTGTACGTGCAACCTGCGGCGGCGGAGTAATGGAATATGGGAGCGGTGGAGTAACGCAGATGAGGCTCCCAGCCATTGGAAAAATAATTTTCACCACAGAGGACCTAGCGCAGCAAAGCCGCAACCAAAGAGTTTTGGCAGAATGATTTGCAGGCAGAATGATTTGCCCCGTGCGCATAATCCGAATCATTCTGCCTCAAAATCATTCTGCCTGATCCTTTTGCAGGAAAGGGAGCCTTTTTAGAAAACGCATAAAAAAACACGTTTCTGCTGGATAGTAGTACGGAGACACAGAGAAGATGGGAATGAAAAACCAGGAGTTGCTCTGTGTCTCAGTGCTCTCTGTGGTAAAGGCTGTTAATTGTTGGATGAGTGATGTTGAACGGTAATGTTGGAGAAAAGATGATCAAGCATATTGTGATTTGGCCGATGAAGGATGAGGTGACTGCCGAGCAGAAGGCGGAGATGAAAAACCGCCTCGAGGCGCTCAAGGGCGTGGTTGCCGAGTTGGCCGATATCGAAGTCGGTGTCGATGAGGGAAACGGAACGATGTCGCTTTACTCAGAGTTTAACTCCAGTGAAGACCTCGCGGTCTATCAGGCGCATCCTGCGCATCGAGAGGTTGTTGCCTTTGTGAAGCCGCTCGTTGCCGGCCGTAACGTTTGCGATTATGACTGCTGACCTTCCCAGTCTTTGAAAAATTCCGAATTAGATTCCTCAATGTTTAGAAAAAGAAAATAACGCATTGCGATTTTGCATTATTTTTTTAATACTCGGGCTTTCGCGATTATGTAGGGATCATCTAATGAGAGGTGTGTTATGAAGTTTATTCGTTGTCTGTTTGCTGTGCTGTCCATTCTCCTTCTGGCGGGGTGCACCACGCCCATGAACCCTGTTAAGTCGATTGATGTGGGTCCGCCGATTGAAGCGCCGGTTGCGCTGGATGATGCCATGGTGACGCTGACGATTTCCGACTTGCACGGTTTTCTTGATGGAGCGGGCACGGTTGCTTCGCAGATCTCTCCCATGCTAGGCGGCCCCGTTTTGAAAACCATGCTTGGCAGTAAACTGGGCGACCCGCAGTTGGCGGGTTTCGCCCCGTCAAACGGACTGGCAGTGGTGATGCTGGATCCGATGAATGTGTTTGCTGTAGCTGAAGTGCAACCGGCTCAGGTTGCATCATACGTTCAGGGGTTGCAGTCGATGGGGTTGGTCGTGAAACAGCAGGACGGACTTTTGCTAATCGCCAAAGGTGCGGAGCAACTCGCGGTGGCAGAGACGCTGGCCGTTAAGGTTCAGACCGGTTTGCTGGAAGCGAAACGTGATCCTTCACTCCGGCTTTCCATGAAGCCGGCGGAACTGATTGCCGATAATGAAAAGATGATTACTGCCGGGCTCCAGCAGATGATGGAACAAATGAAACAGGTGTCTGTTTCTAATGATGTGATGAATGTGCAGCAAATTCTGGAAGCGGAATTACAGGTTGGCCTTTCTCTCGGGCGTCAGGTTGATTCCGTAGAGGTCGCTTTGACTCCGGTTGACGGGGCGATTCATTTGAATGAAATTGTGCAACCTGTGGCCGCCAGCCGGCTGGCTGCCTATTGCAATGCACCCGTCCTTAACGACTATAACCCGCAGGTTCAGGCCGGAATACTTCCGGATGGCGTGATCGAGATGGAGTACTGCATGCGTAATCCGGATGCGCTGATTGAGTTCTTCAACGGCGAGATCACAAGCCTTTCTGAGACGATGGATTTCGACCCGGAACTTGTGACTCAGTGGGTGGAGTACATGTCGCGCTGGATGGGTGCCATGGGGTCAACGGTTTGTGAATCGATTTTCACAGAAGGGGAGAGCCCGTTTGGATTTTCGATTCTTGAAGACGTGAAAGATGAAGACGCCACGTTGGAGGTGCTTCGCAACCTGTCGACTGATTTGGAAGCGGCGGGACTCTTCCGCTTGTACGAATCAATGGGGATGCCCATGACCGTGGAGTTTAAAGAAAATGTGCGCCAGGTCGCGGGCGTTCCAATTCACCGGTTGACGATGAGTTATTCATTCGAAAATATGCCAGCGGAACAGCGCGCAGCGATGGAGTCCATGATGGGCGATATGGCTTTTGATGTGGCAATTTACAAAGAGGTTTTGATCTATACATCGGGCAAAGAGGGAGAGATTGAAAAAATGATCGATCAGTTAAAAACCTCCGTGACGCCGTCGACACAGCTGGCAGCCCGATCCGCCTTTCCGTCGGGCGGAGATTGCTATGTCGACATTGATGTGGGCGGATATTTCGAGTTTGCATCTTCTCTCTTGGGTGAGGTGCCGGAAGCTTCTGTAATGTTTGAGAAATTAACCTCTGTACTCAGCGGTGCGGAGCCGGTTGTAATGGCCGGGTATTGCAATAGCGGGCGGATGAAATTCTGTTCGCGTATTTCGGCCGATCTGCTGGTTCGCTGTGCGCAGGCCGGGCAGATGATTGCAATGGAGACTGCACAGAAAAAAGCCGCGATGCAGACGGAGCCAGAGGCGCAGCAACCGGCTGGCCCAGCACCGGATGGAACACTTCAGTTGCTGGACGGATCCAGTGTGCCGCTTTCCAGCTTTACGGGGCAGAAAGTGGTAGTGCTTGATTTCTGGGCCAGCTGGTGCGGTCCCTGTCGCAAAGGTCTACCGATGGTTCAGAACGTGGCGGATTATTTTTCAGGCAGTGATGTGGCCTTCTATGCGGTCAATCTGCGCGAGGATTCAGAGACCGTGCAAAAATTCTTTACCGACACCGGGCTGTCGCTTCCCGTTGCGCTTGATGACGGCACGCTGAGCGAAGCGTTTGGGGTGAATGGAATTCCGCATACCGTGATCATCGGCAAAGATGGCAATATCAAATCTGTTCACACAGGGTTTGCCGACGACCTCGATGCGCAGTTGACAGGTGAGATCAACGCTGCATTGGCAGAATAATACCACTTTCAGATTGGTTAATCTCTTTATGGAGCAGGCGGGACGCCTGCGAACCATACCGTAGGCGGGCCGCGCGGTTTGCGATTACGTGTTGTAGGACGCGCTTCCCGTATTCGGGAGCGTGTGCGAGATAGGTTGATCTAGTGATCACAAGCTCTCTAAGTACAGAGACTCGACCAGCGGGAGTGAGGCCTCGTTATTGCGAGGCAGTGATCGTCGGGAACGGCAACCTTGTCCTGCAATTTAATCCTCCAGCGTGTGCTCGGCAATCTGATTGGCACTTGTGCGCTTTTTCCGGTCGTTATAGCCGATGATGCCTCCGGGGCCGTTTGCGCTAACATCAATTATGGCAATATCGAATCCAATTTCTTCATCTATAAAAATTTCGGATTCACTGCAGTTGTTCCGGTTTCCTGGATCAAAAATGTCGTAGAGCGGTACGGCGGCCTCATAAATAAAATGGGTCCCTTGGAGCGTGACCGCGACCTCAATCGGGTTATACCGGGGCAATTCCTTAAACGGACCCATTTGAAGCCATTCGGTTGTTTGATCTCCGGATAATCCAAACAGGTAGCTTTGGGCGCTGGTCTGTGTTTTATAGAAATCTGAAGGTGTACTGCCGGTATCACCCCGGGCATAAAGCTCGATGCAATCGAACATTTTGGTGTTTTTTCTCAATACAATATTCGTGTCGTCATATTGAACGGCGACATAAACGGTTCCATCTTCGTCCCAAGAGAGGGACCAGGCCGCATTGGATATATTCGTCGGTGTGCCGGCAATCACCGCATCGATCGGCGTCCACGAGGCATTTCGCCAGTCCGACAGGTTTCCATCAACACGAATTCGACCCGACTCGGGGACGTCCATTTGTCCGAACGCGGCACCGGCGAGCAGGGCGATCAATAACAGCAGTGTCGTTTTTTGTTTCATAATGAGAAAGTGTACGTTAATTCTATTCGTTATGGAAGAGATCACCAGTGCCCAAAATGCCCGTGTCAAGCGGATCGTGAAGCTTCAGCGCAAAGCATCGTTCCGTCGTGAAGAGGGACTGACCGTCATCGAAGGCGCGCGCGAAGTATCCCGCGCCATCGAAAACGGTTGGCACCCAACCGAGCTCTGGGTCGGTAGTGCCGACGGGCTTTCGATTTTCCAATGTTCGGAAACTGTACCGCAGGCATCCTGCCTGCTTTTCCAAGCCTCGGAAACGGTGTTTGAAAAAATTACCTATCGCGATAATCCAGACGGGGTGCTGGCGGTCGGGCCGCTGGTCAGCCGGTCGCTGGCTGAGCTGGAGCTTCCAGACAATCCGCTGATCCTCGTGGCGGAAGGGGTGGAAAAGCCGGGCAACCTCGGCGCGCTGCTGCGCACCGCCGACGGCGCGGGCGCGGATGCGGTCATTGTCTGCGACCCGGCGACCGACCTGAATAACCCGAATGTCATTCGCAATAGCATCGGCACGCTCTTTTATCTGCCGGTGGTCGAGGCGTCCACCGAGGAGACGATTGCTTTCCTGAAAGAGCGGGGCATCCGGATTCTTTCGGCCGTGCCGGATGCGGATACGGTTTATACCGATTGCGACCTGAGCGGCCCGCTGGCGATTGCGGTCGGTGCGGAGGATCAGGGACTCTCTATTTGTTGGAAAAAAACGGCAGATTTGAATGTAAAAATTCCAATGCTTGGGAAAAATGATTCGCTGAATGTGTCCGTTTCCGCAGCTATTTTGCTATATGAGGCCGTTCGTAAAAGAAATTGAATATTTCCCCTTGTAACTTAGAGCGAATCCTCTATCTTCCTCGAATTGCAAGTGATTGCGGGATGGAGCAGTCCGGTAGCTCGTCAGGCTCATAACCTGAAGGTCGTTGGTTCAAATCCAACTCCCGCTACCAATTTTCACTTCAAAGGCCAACCGAAAGGTTGGCCTTTTTGCATTTGGGGTGGATGCCAAGCCCGGGTTTTTAGCGGGTGATCCCGATGTTGCCGAGGTGGATGTATTTTATTCCGTTGTTTCGGGCGATGGATTCGGCCTGGAGAATTGTTTTGAGCGGAGTGGGCGGGGCCTCGCTCCATTCGCGAGTGGGGCGGTAGGCGCTGAAGTGCCACGGCACGTCCGGGCCGAGGTGGGTGACTGCCCATTTAGTCATGGCGTCGATTTCGGCAGGCGAGTCATTCCGTCCGGGAATCAGCAGGGTGGTGACCTCCAAATGAACATCGGTTTCGTTTCTTAGGTATAGCAGGGTGTCGAGCACTGGCTGAAGGGTCGCGCCGCACAGTTCGTTATAGAAGGTGTCGGTGAAGGCTTTCAGAT
>CAZBTJ010000201.1:0-8093 GCA_964494325.1 uncultured Pirellulales bacterium | reverse complement strand
TCTTTTCCGTGGCCAAAAAACTCTGGGTTTCAAACAGGCCGTGCCAGGTCTGACCATGGGCAATAGGGCGGGGTACGCCAATACCCTGGGTGGCAAGCCTGACAATGGGTTCCAGTTCGATCATGCTGTTGGAGCGGCGTTTCTTGCCACTCAGCCAATTCTTGAGCTGGACCATGACGGGGGCATGGTTGTAGCGTTTCAAAAAGAACGTCGACTCGGGGTTTTGTGTGTCAACGGCCGTACGCGATCGGAAACTGGCGATGTTTGATTTGACAAGTTCTTGTCCCTGTTTAAAAGAAAACACGGTCTCAACAGAGGTCATGCCCAAAGCGTCAAATGCCTGCTCAAAATCATCTGCCACCCAGAACTGGTTGGTTGTGGTCTGGTCAACGAGTTGTTTCAGAGTTCTGTTCATGGTGAGGAGCATCGCGGGGCAAGGCTTTTTAGAGCAGCCTGATACACGGAGTCTGCTGTGATCGTCTTCATGCAGTGTTGGCTGGGTTGTTTGCACACGGGTTTCTGGCAGCACAGGCAATCACTCGGGGCTATGATTTGAGTTTCCATGGCATGTCCTGTGTGGGTCCATTTGGGATCGTTGGGACCAAACAGCGTGATCACATGACGATTTAAGGCAATGGCCAAATGCCTGGGACCTGTGTCATTACTAACCACCAAGTCAGCTTGTTCAAACAGGGCCTTGAGTTGCCCAAGTGACAGCGGGGTTTGTCCGAGATCGAAGACGGGGCATGCTGTTTTTCTTGCGATATTCTCACTGATCCTACGCTCCAATTCACTGGGTGATACCGAGATGACAATACGGGCATTGTGTGATGCATGGAGCTTGTCTGCCAGTTGGGCAAAGTGGGACGCAGGCCAGCATTTGCTGGGGCCAAACGCGCCACCCGGAACCAGAATGACGAGTGGGCCTGATGGGTTTGTTAAGCAGGTCAGCGTGTTCTGGACAGACTGTCTGTCTTGTGGCGTGACTTCCAGTTCTGGCATTCGATCCCGGTGTGAGACACCTATCGAATCACACAGTTTCAGATAATAGTCGACCATGGAATTGGGTTTGAATGCCCCGTTGGGCAGACGTTCTGGCGCGAGTTTATGGGTGAGTAGCCAAGATCGATAATCTCTGGCATATCCAATGCGTGTGGGGATGCCTGCCAGAAAACAGGCCATGGCAGAACCCCATGAGTTCTTGAATAAAATGACCCGGGTGAATCGGTGCTGTTTAAACTGCGATAAGGCTTTGAGCGGGGATACGGGTTCAAGCCAATCATCATGCCAGGTGCAGGGTGTGAGCAGGGCACGCGTGACAGGATTGCCGATATAAGTGATTCTGGCCTTGGCAAAGTGGGTGCGCAAGGCACGCAAGGCTGGCGTGGCCAGAATTGTGTCCCCCATGGGCGAGGGCAGCCAAACCAGAATATGTTCCTTGTGAGTCATAATGCGTATTGGGCTATTTCCGTCCCTGGATGGTTAGAGTCAGGCACATGACCTGCAAGACAATGGCAAAGCCAAGGGTTGTGAAAATTGGGTCGAACGCTTTTTGAGGGGCGAGTAAAAACCAGACGGCAATCAACAGACATACGAATACGCCAATTTGCGCGACACCGGCCACAAAACGAAACAATGAAAACTCGTCAAACATGTCGTCCCGTTGCATGCTTTTGAGTTGGTCCAGAATGCCTTGGAGCAACTGTTGTGTGTGGGCGGAAGTCTGAGGCGTGACCTCTTCCTGAGGGGGCAATGGCTTGGGGATGCGTTTCTTTCGCTTCTTTGTCGTTGGTGTTGGGGCCGGCTCCTGTGTTGGCAAGAACGCCTCAATTGCCGCGCAGGTTTCTTGCGTCATCTCTGTGTCTGGTTCCGGTTCAATGGACTCTGGCTCAGGCATGCGGGGGGGGGCTTTCTGGGTGGGTTCGGGGCCCGGTTTAGGCACCAGGTTAGCGGTGGGTTTTGCGGTGTGTCGCTTTTCCGTGGTTTCAAACTGTTTGACAATATTCAAGGCTTCTCGCATGTTCACAGCCATATAATCCGGCCGGATCTGGCCGGGTTTGACCTGACCTGTGGGAGACATCTGATCAATCAAAATCGTGTGGCATCCTGCCCGTTGTCCCGCTTCCACATCACTGAGGCTGTTGCCGATGCACCAGGAGATTGAGAGGTCAACGTCCATGTCATCGGCTGCTTGCAGGAGCATGCCCGGGTTGGGTTTTCGATTGTTGCTTGCCTTGCGATATTCATCAATCACGCCCTCCACATGATAGGGGCAGTAGAAGATGCGGTCTACATAAGCGTGTTTTTCCGCAAGCAGGTCTTCCAACTTGGCGTGAATGGTCTTGAGCGTGTCTTCGGTGAGCAGACCGCGGGCAATGCCGGATTGGTTGGTGACGACCACCAGTTTGTACCCTAGTTTGTGGAAACCGTTCAATGCATCAGGCACGCCTTCCAGGAGTCGAACCTGGTCCGGATGGCTGATATAACCTGGGTCTTTAATGAGTGTGTCGTCACGGTCTAAGAAGATGGCCTTGTTCAGCATGGCTTATGTTTCCGTCCTTGAGTTTCTCATTAAGCATTGCAGCAGTTTTGTTCGACCAGCTCACAGATAATATGGTAAGCAAGTTGGTGAATCTCTTGAGCCCGGGCGCTGGAAGGGTCTGGTGCGCACACACACACGTCAGACAAGGCGTCCAGAGGGGTGTTTTTGCGACCTGTAAATCCGAGTATCTTGGCTTGCTTTTCTTTGGCCAGTTCCACAGCCTTGATTACATTCTTAGAGGTGCCGCTTGTGGAAAAGGCCCATGCCAGATCACCGGGTTCGACCAGGGCTTCCACCTGCCGTGCAAAGATGTCATCATATGAAAAGTCATTGCCAACAGCGGTGATTATGGCTGTGTCTGTGGTCAAGGCCACAGCGGGCAGGGCTTTTCGATTTAGATAAAAACGCCCCACCAGCTCACCGGCAATATGTTGAGCGTCCGAGGCTGATCCACCATTGCCGAAGAGGTAGACACATCCACCCTGTTGGATACAGTGTGTGACCAGTTGAGCTGCGTCATGAAGGGTACTGAGCCCTTCACTTAACAACTCCGATACCATGGCCTGGTGACGTGTCACAGCCTTTTGAATTTGTTCGAATCGTTCTTGCATGGCCTGTTTCATCCTTTAAATTTCATTTTTTCAATCACAGCTGTGGAGCTTTTTCCCTCGACCATGGGGGCCAATAAAACCTGCCCGCCTCGGGCTTCAACCAGTTCGCGTCCCACCACACCTTTGTCCTTCCAGTCACTGCCTTTGACCAGAATATCAGGTTGTACGGTCTGGATCAGAGGCAAGGGATCGGGTTCATTAAAGATCGTGACATAGTCGACCGCAGCCAGGGCTGCCAGTACCGAGGCTCTGTCGTCTTGCGTATTGATGGGGCGTTTAGGGCCCTTAATGGCTCGCACTGACTGATCACTGTTCAGGCCAACCACGACGATGTCTCCCTTGGATTTGCAGAACTGCAAATAGTCCACATGTCCCTTGTGCAGGATGTCAAAGCAGCCATTGGTAAATACGATGGATTGAGTTTGGCTTCGGTGCCACGTGATTTTCTGGACCAATTCTTCCAACTGGCACACCTTGGGTGTTGATTGCTGGCTTTGCCCCATAATCTCATCAATGATTTCTCTGCGGGAGACAGTGGCCACGCCAAATTTCTCTACCTCGATGCCACCGGCAATGTTGGAGAGCTCAACAGAGGTTTTGTAGTCGTTGCCTGCGGCCAGTGCGGTGGCCAGCGTGGCCAGGACCATGTCACCAGCGCCTGTCACATCATACACCCGCCTAGGGCGTGTTGAGATGATTTGACTGAACTCATGGGTCTTTAAAAAAGCGCCTTGTTTGTCCAGCGTGATGACGACTGCTGAGAGATTCAGCTGATCAAAAAGCTGTTGGCCTGCCCGGAAAAAGTCGTCTTCTGTCTCAAGGTCAAAGCCTACAGCGTCAGCTGTTTCCTGGCGGTTGGGCGTGACAAGCGTGGCACCCCGATATTTTGAATAGTCTGAAATATTGGCCGGGTCCACGAGCACCGGCTTTCCTGCTTTGTTGGCCAGCGTGATAAATTGCTGGCAAATCTCTTCCGTGAGCAGACCTTTGTTGTAATCCTGAAGACATACCACGTTGACCTGCTTGAGTTTTTTCTGATACAGGGCCGTTAGTTGTGTTTTGATATCTGGGCTCAGTGGGGCCGTGGATTCTTCATCCATGCGAAACAATTGTTGCTGGTGTCTGTGTTGGGCCAAGCCGATCAGGCGTGTTTTTGTAATGGTGGGGCGGTCAGGCACGGTGAGTAGTCCTGAGGTATCTATGGTGGCCAGCTTCAATTGGGCTTTGAGCTTTTTGGCACTTACGTCGTTCCCGATCAATCCCAGGCAGAGCGGTTGCGCTTCAAGCGCTGCGATGTCTGCGGCTACGGAACTGGCTCCACCGCCTTTATACTGAGTGTCCTTGATCTTGAGCACAGGGACAGGCGCTTCAGGGCTGATACGTGTGGCATCACCGTAGATGTACACATCCAACATAAAGTCACCCACAACCAAAATCTTGGGGCAACCCAGATGCGTAACTATGTTAATTAGGTTTTCGCTCATTTATTTTGATCATCTCCTGCACTGCAAGGTAGTCTAGATCGCGAGATTTTACTGGCTAAGGCTTTTTCAATCAACTCTTTAACGTTTTCTTCACCTGATTCAAAGGCCAATTCTATGGTTAAATAGCCCAATGGCAGGGATGTGTGTGTGGTAATGGCTGCAATGTCAGGATAGTTTTTTTCTGTGGTCAGGAGTAACTCAGCCTGATTCTGAAGGGCCTGCTCGAGCAGATTATCCAGATCAGCCTTGGTACAGTGATAATGGTCGTCAAAAACGTGATTTCCTACAACTTTGGCACCCAATTCTTCCAGGGTCGTGAAAAATGCCTGAGGATTTCCGATGCCGCAAAAGGCAAAGACGGACCGCCCATTTAGCCAGGAGGCTGGTTGAGGTTGGGATTCAGGACAATGTACCGCAGTGGGCGAGTGTACTGTTGTGGCCACCAAAACAGAGGGGCATATGGACTGTACTCTTGTTTTCAAGGCTTTGAGTTCCTGGGCTGGTATTTGGTTGGATCGCGTTATGACCACGCATTGGGCGCGTTCTATTGCCGTAACAGGTTCTCTGAGCAAGCCAGCGGGAAGGAGTTTTTCGTATCCAAAGGGATTGGTTGCGTCGAGGGTGAGAATGTCCAGGTCTCTGGCCAGACGTTGATGTTGGAATCCATCGTCCATGACAAAGACATCGACTGGTCCACGGGTTATCGCTGTTCTTGTGCCTTCAATGCGGTTAGCGTTCACAATAACACGCGTGTCGCCGAGTTTTTTTTCCAGCATTTCTGGTTCATCTGTTTGTGTATGGCTGCTTTTATAACCGCGAGTCAAGACCACGCTCCTGAGTTGTTTGTTTTCGGAGAGGTGGCGACATAGCCAAGCTACCAGGGGCGTTTTGCCTGTGCCGCCCGTGGTGAGGTTGCCAATGCAGATCACAGGGCAGGGGGCAGTGTAACTGGGTAAGATGTGGTGGCGATAGAGAGCGTTCCTGGACAGTGTTACGAATTTGTATATTTGAGAAATAGGCAATAAGAGGCCTCTGAGTAGATTTGAGACCACTCCTTGCGCCTTGCCACTGGCGAGTTCATGAAAGGCTTTTTGATCCACAGGCGACTTACACTCCATTTCGCATACACAGTATTGAAACACTTAGTGTATACGCTTTGCGTGCAGATGTAAATTATGGGAAGGAAAGAAAAAGATGGCGGCTCTAGTCGGCAAGAATTGCGTTACGTGAATGGTGCGTTGGTGCCGAAGCAAGATAAGAGCCGCCAAGCGAGAAGAAGGTCAAGTTGAGTATTCAATCAGTTCCACCCCACATCATCAAATCGATGATGTGTCAATTATCATATGTATCCCACAATTAAACCCCGGACTCGGTGCATTGTCAATTGAAAAGTCTGGAAATTAATATGACATAGGATTGTGACAGGACTGCTTGGGGGTCGTTTATCGCCCCTAAAAATGTGCGGGGTTATTTTTGTGCGGGTTTTCTTTTCTTTCTGTGTTGCGAGTGGGGAGATTATCGGGGGCGTGTTTTTTTTGTCATTTTTTTGAGTTATGAGGCCGACAACTGCGGGTGAGGCTTATGATGAAAAGAAAAATACTACTAGTACTGTCGACCGCGTTGTTGTGCGGTTGTGTGCCCCAATCTCGCGATAGGCGTTCTTATGCATACAGCTCGTACAGCATGAACCCGTATCCTGAAACACCGGTCTATCCAACATCGACAATGTCCATGTCGGTTGTGGATGAACTGCTGGAGCAGCGTCCGTATGGACTACTCTCAGTGGAAGCCTGGTTCAATGACTATGCGCCTGGATTGGTTATGAAGACCTCTCATTATGAGATCTACACAACCATCACCAAAGTATCCTTGCTGCGACGCATTACGTCTCATGTTGAAGCGTCGCACGCACAGTATGAGCGGTATGTAGGCGCTGTGGGCACGAGTCAGGCACGATCCAAGGTTTACTTGTTTGCCAATCGGAGAGAGTGGGAGTCCTTTACACGACGGTTTGCTCGGGATCAAGCACATTTATTTGTGAAGATTCAAGAGGGGGCCTATTGTTACAATGACAATTGTGTATTGTATGACATAGGTGTGGAAAAGACCATGGCTGCGATTTCCCACGAAGGATGGCATCAGTTTGCCAGTCGCAATTTTGCCTACAGATTACCGAGTTGGTTGGATGAAGGCATTGCCATGCAATTTGAGCATGTATCCTGGTCCGCCGCTGGACCCCGTTTTGACGCGTCAGGTAATCCGTATCGTTTGAATTCTCTGCGACGTATTGTCAACGGTCATAGTGCGATGCGATTGAGGGATTTGTTGAGTTCAAGTCCTGGTCAGGTGATGGCAAGTGACCGTACAGAGTCTGTGGCGGCATTCTACAGTCAATCCTATGCCCTGGTACGTTTTCTTCAAGAGGCAGGGAACGCCCATTTCAGAGCAAAGTACAAGAAGATGGTGCGAGATGGCCTGTATGGATTGTGGCGCTTGAATGCCGAAGATCGGAGGATTGCCAGCAGTCGGAGTTGTCCCAGAACCTTGGAATGGAACAGTCGCGTGGGTAGAAAGCTATTTGAACAATATATTAGTGCCCATCCCGAATCTCTCGAAAATGCCTATATGGACTTTTGCCGAGCCATTGTTGGGCAGAGTTATTAGGGGTTAGGGGGCAGGGGTCAGGAATCAGGAGTCAGGGGGCAGGAGTCAGGGGGCAGGGGGCAGGAGTCCGGTCCTACCTTCCTACCTTCTTAGCTTCACACCTTCTCACCTTCTCACCTCTTGCTGTCACACCGTCACTCTGCAAAGATCTCCTGGAGGAGATCTTTGAGTCGCTCCATGGGCAGGCCTATGACATTGGTCAGGCTGCCTTCAAGGCGTTCGATGAATACATCTCCATTTTCTTGAATGGCATAGGCCCCGGCTTTGCCTTGCCAGGTGTCACTCTTCAGATGGGCTTCGATTTGGGATTGAGACATGACATGTGGAAAAACCTGGGTGGACTCGTGGGTCAAAAGTTCAACCTGTTTTGTCTTCCAGATCAAGGCCATCCCGGTGACAACGAAGTGAGGCTTTGAAAACAACTTTTCCACAATGCGTTTTGCATGGGCTTCGTTGTTTGGCTTTCCAATGATTTCCCCCTCATAATCCACAATTGTGTCTGCCCCCAGAACCAGCTGATTTGGATACTGTTTTGCAATGTCCTCGGCCTTGGCTTTCGCCAAAGTTATCGCGTAGTTGGCGGGAGACATGGCCAGCATGTCGAATGTGGTCTCATCTATGCCAGATGGAATTGCGTCAAAGTGATAGCCAGCGTTCTGCAGCAACTCTATTCGACGAGGGGATTGGGAGGCCAGGATAAATCTGTTTATATCCTTCCCCTCTGTCATTCCTTGGCCAGTTCAATATGATAATTAAAGGTGTCGTCATTGACTGTGGGGTAGTCCATACGAT
>CAZBTJ010000200.1:0-8124 GCA_964494325.1 uncultured Pirellulales bacterium | reverse complement strand
GCAATTGAATCACACCATGAGGGGTACATGACAGGAATGACTTCTGGCCCACCACCATGCGGCCCACGCTGACCGGATGAAATCCATCCACATCTTTATCCGGATTTATGGCCAGGAGTACTTCGTCTTCGTTCAGGTGTTTGGGCAGGGGCAGTTGCACGAGAATGCCATTGATCTTGGGATCAGCATTCATCTTCTCTACCAATGCCAACAGGGCTTCCTGGGTCGCATCTTCAGGGAGTCGGTTGTCATCAGAATAGAGACCAATCTCTTCACAGGCCCTTTCTTTGGCCGTGACATAGGATCTGGACGCAGGATCATCGCCCACCAGAATCACACCCAGACCTGGCACCACGCCTTGGGTCTTGAGTTGAGCAACCTGTGTTTTTAATTCTGCTCGCATGTCTGCGGCAACTTGTTTACCGTCAATGATTTGTGCTGCCATGCCAAGGCTCCTTTTATTAACACCAAAACAGGTATTATACGCATTTTTCTCGGCAAGGCCAGCCCCTGACAGTTTTTCGCGACCCTTCTTAAAGACGCTTAGAGCCTATGTTCTAAAAAGATGCGTAACCTCGAATCAAGAACGCACACTTATCAGTGATGTCTACACCATCGAACAATCACGAACTGCTGAAAAACTTGATCCAGGGTGATCCAGGGGCCTTTGAAACGCTCATCACCGAGTACCAGGACAAGGTCGTAAATACCTGCGCCAGATTTGTATACAACAGACAGGATGCAGAGGATGTGGCTCAAGACGTATTTGTTGAAGTGTTTCAATCGGTACGAAAGTTTCGAGGCCAGTCCAGGCTTTCGACCTGGATCTATCGCATCTCAGTGACAAAATCCCTGGATTTTATCCGAAAAAAAACGCGTAAGAAACGCTTGGGCAAGGTCAAACGTATGTTTGGCTTGAGTACTGATGAGGAACCAGCGTCAATCGATCCGGCAGATCCATCGCCCTCGCCACAAGCCGCCCTGGAAACACAAGAACAATCCGAAATTCTCAAGAAGGCCATCGGTGATTTGCCTGAAAACCAGCGAATAGCCCTTATTCTAACCACCTACGAACAGCTTAGCCAGTCCAACGTGTCTTTGGTCATGGGTAATACGGTGTCTGCAGTAGAGTCTTTGGTCCATCGAGCCAAAAAGAACCTGCGACTCAGTCTACAGACCTATTATGAAAAAAATCTTCCGTGAAAAGCACAAGATTTCCGATACAATGGCGTCTAAACACATATCAGGTGTAAAAATGAACAATAGACAACAACATATTCAGTCGCAAGTGGACAAAACCATGGCCCTGTTGGAGCAGCCAACACCCATCAAGGCAGATCCCTGGTTTCGCTCTCGTGTCCATAATAAACTCCGAAAACTCAATGACCCCACTGCATCACACTGGTCCTGGGGAGCGATTTTTCTTCGGCCGGGGATTTTGGTGCTGATAGTTGCCCTGAATTTGACCACCGTCTTTGCGGCCCTGAATCCCTCCAATGAGACTCCCGATGCGCGTGAGACCTACCTGACCACGATGGCCTCGGAATACCAATTGTCAGTGTCTTCTGAACTCTTTGAAACCTATGACACCACCTCAGAGCAGTAACCATGGATTATATCAGACAAAATCGAATCATGGGTTGGGCGGTTGTGGCCCTTATTCTTCTCAATGCCCTGGCATTGGGCACGCTTTGGTGGACACGTCTTGGCCCATCTGACCCTGGGGCCACGACATTTATGCAAAGACTCGGTCGTGGGCGGAGAGGTGGCCCAGGAAGTGAGCATGGACCAGGAACCACTCCCGATGTAATTACCTTCCTCGAACGCGAACTCGACTTCGATTCTGAGCAGACACTTGCCGTTAGAAAGTTGCGAAAACAGTTTTTTGAAGATAGTTTTCAAATGAGGCACTCGATCCACACCCTTAAACAAAACATGATGCGAACAATCTTTCAGTCAGAAACAGAAGCCCCGGAAATTGAAACATTGGCTCAGAAGATAGGACAATTACACGCAGACCTGGAAATCCTTCAATCCGAGCACTTTGACAAAATTCGAGCCCTGTGCAAGCCTGAACAAAAAACGGAATTTCTGCAATTGTTGGATGATGTTTTGATGATGACACGCCCAGAAGCCCCTTCTGGACCACGACAAGGTGTCAGAGGCAATCCCCAAATGCGTGGTGGCCGAAGAGGCGGACCCATGGGGCCTCCAGGTATCCCGCCTATTTGAATCAAGGCGTAATAGTCTGGGCATAGCTGATCGCACAAACTGGGTTTATGGCTGCCAACGGTCAACCGTGAACCATTTAACAGGGAACCACACTGTGTGACTCAGATCAAACAGACCACTCCTGTTCGCTCTTCATAAACTTGTTCTGGAAATACATGCCAATGATCATGGGTGTGACCAGAATTACCGGCAAAAACCACTTCTCTTGGAGCAACATATTGTGAATCTTGTCGGGCCCGGTAAAGATATACAAATGACAGACTGCCAGTATCCCTGTGACCATGAGCATACTGCCGCCTAGACTGGTAAAGAGCATCACAGACCCCTTGAACACGATAAAGGAGAGCATGCCCCCTGCGACTAATCCGACCAATCCGCCCGCCCAGAAGTAATCTGGAGGCAGGCCGAAGGCCAACCATACCCCCCCCGTTAAAACACCGCCTGCGACTGCCCCCAAAAAACCGACGCCATATCGCATGAGTGGTATCGCAAAAAAGGCACACATGGCTGCAAAGATGGCTGCCAGCCAAATCACATTGCCCTCAATGTAGTGGTTAAGGTAGACGCCACCAGACAACCCTGCCAACGCAAAGCAAATGCACACGAGAATCTTGAAAATACGCCACCCGTAAAACAAGCACACTGAGCCAAATGAAATAAATGTCAACGCTTCAACCGCGCCAAGGTCTTGTATCTGCGCCCAGACACTTTCAATAATCTTTCGTGTCATGTCCAAAGACTCTGGATCACTCGCTGCCTTGACCTGAGCCAAAATACCTAAACCATTCATCGCGTCACTCCTGAATCCATTTCATCTATCCATACCTAGCTTATTTTAACCTGCCAAGGCCCTGTCTGCCATAAAAACTTATTACCCCTTTTTGCCGGAAGGAGCCTTTTTGTCTTTGTCCTTACCCTTGGGCCTTGAGCAAAACAACAACTGCTCCAGAGTACCCACCGCAATCATGGCACACATAACAACCACAGATGTGTCAGCTTGTCTGATTAGCCCTGTCAATGGCAAGACGCCCTTGGGCAGTAACATCAGGAGCATCCCACCCCAAATTAACAGCGTACCGGAGGTGGCACAAGAAGTGGCATTAGCCAACCCCTGCAGCACACAACCGATTAGGAACACAAAGAATCCGGTGATTCCCACAACCACCTGGTACTTCATTTCCAGTGTTTTTCCTATGCGCCTACTGGCCCTGGAGATCTCCGCCACCACAAGTTTCAAGTCCTCGTATGTTTCCAATACGCTTAATTCCGTCCCCTCCTTAGCGAGTGAAAAAGACGGTTCCATAAACGCTTTGTCTTTCGTAGCTTGCGCCGAGACATCCGTATATTGACAAGCTGCCAGAAACACCATAAACGCTACCAGAACGCTCACCAATAGGGCAGTGCTCAGGCGTTTGAACACCATCGCCACAACAGAGGCCATCAGGCCAATCCCCACAGAAGCCAGGGATTCTACAAAGAAAACGCCAATGCCTGCCACCAGTAAAAAGCAAACCACCGCCGTACTGGTCCTTGCAAAGAGTGATCCGCCCAGCCACAAAAATATGCCCAGCAAAACGCCTGCCAACCCAGATAGGGTCAATACCAGAGCATTGTAAGTTGGTGCCGACTGCTCCAATTGCGTGAATATTTCAAACATACCCAAAATCCATTCGTACTTTTTAACCTATCTTGTCTATCGGCTGGCAATCAGAGTTTTCCTTAGAACGTTACGCAGAATAGGCTTTTTCCTAAAAACTGTGAGCCATAGAGGCACTATTCGCATTCAAGACGTACCCCTTCTTGGGGTCACTTTAAGGTACCCAGGCATTGGGATAGTGCCGAATATCGCAGGGTGTGCTCACTGAAATGGTAATCACGTCAAAACGCAAGGGCCTGTCTGAAAGACTGTGCGTGCCTACATAATAACGGGCAGCACGTGCCATGCGTTGTTTCTTGGGGAAGGTAATGGCAGATTCCACAGAATGGTAGGTTTCACTGGTCCGTGTCTTGACTTCCACAAAGACAAGGGTCTTGTCCGAATCCATCATGATCAGGTCAATCTCGCCAGAACGACAGTGAAAATTGCGTTCAACACAGGCCAGCCCCTGCTTTTCAAGAAAGGCCTGCGCCTGTTTCTCGCCCCACTGGCCCAGGGCCTTGGGATCTTGAGGCGGTTTATTTCGTCTAAACAGCATAGCACCCTGAATCTAAAAAAAAACCTGCGTACAAAACGCAGGTTTTTGAATGTTTTAGATCAACCGCAACGGTGGTCTTACTGAGCTCTGGTATGAGCACTGTGTCGCTGAGGCAAACGCACAGCCTTACCTGTACGCTCTCTCAGATAGTACAATTTGGCGCGGCGTGTCTTACCACTACGAATGGGCTTGACATCCAACACATTGGGTGAATGAATTGGAAAGATTCGTTCAACACCTTCATTATTGGCAACTCGACGTACTGTAAACATCTCATTGATGCCACGGCCCTTGCGAGCAATGACTGTGCCTGAGAAAATCTGTGTACGGGTTTTTTCACCTTCTTTGATTCGGCAGTGTACATCCACAGTATCGCCAATCTCAAAGTAAGGGATCTCTGACTTCAAGCTGCTGCTTTCAACTGAATCCAACAATTCTGTCTTCACAGGACTAACTCCTTATGGAACTGTTCTATGTCTAAATCGGATAAACACAAGAAGTTATCGGATTTAGGCAAATAAAACAAGCCTATTATTTATTTTTTGATCGACCGCCTACGACTCCAGCAGGTCAGGACGCCACATGCGGGTCCGTTCCATGGCCTGATCTTTTCGCCACTGGGCAATTTTTGCATGATCGCCACTGAGCAGAATGTCCGGCACCTTCATATCCCGAAACATTTCGGGTCTGGTATAATGCGGGTATTCCAACAAACCCTCTGAAAAGGACTCTTCCAGAGAAGACGTATCATCGCCCAACGCCCCTGGCAGCAATCTGACAATCGAATCAATAATCACCATGGCAGCCAATTCGCCACCGCTCAGGACATAATCGCCGATTGACACAGCTTCCGCATCGAGCCCAACGCGAATCCGTTCATCAAAGCCTTCATACCGCCCTGCCAGGAAGATCACTCGTTTTTCCTGGGACAGCTCAGTCGCCATGGCCTGGTCAAACGGACGCCCTTGGGGTGTCATCATCAAGACCCGACCCCATTCAGGCGTCAAGGCCTGAACATGGTCAAAACAGTCAAAAACGGGGCCGGGCATGATCACCATACCCGGTCCACCGCCATAGGGTTTGTCGTCAACTTTTCTATAATTATCCTTGGAAAAGTCTCGAATATTCGTGCACGAAACCTGGACAATATCGTGATCCTGAGCGCGTTTCAAAATAGACGCGTTCAAGGGCGATTCAAACATCTCAGGAAAGAGGGTTAAGACATCAATCCTCATTCACCAGAACCAGCCTCTGCTTCGGCTGCTTCTGCGTCAGCCTTGGCTTTTTCAGCCTCTGCGGCAGCTTTGGCAGCTTCTGCTGCGGCCTTGGCAGCCGCATCTGCCGCGGCCTTTTCAGCATCAAGACCCTTTTGAACTTCCGCGCGCTGAGCCTTGTCAAAAGGTTTGCCCTTCTTCTTGGCAATCAAACGTGCTTTTTCGCCTTTGGCCTTGCGATCGTCAGCGTATTTATGCTTTACGCCCAACCTGACCAGCATGTCAGATACGGTATCAGAAGGTATAGCACCCTTGGAAAGCCAGTATTGGGCCCGTTCAAGGTCGAGGATGATTTGCTTATCAGCTTCCTTGACCAATGGATCATAGTGACCCAGTTTTTCAAGGACTCTACCATCACGAGGGGCACGCCCGTCTATTACATTAATTCTGAAGAACGGTCTGTGACGTCTTCCCATGCGTGTCATTCTGATTTTAACTGCCATAAAACTTCCTTTCGGTAAAGCATATAATAAATTTTCGTGATCCAAACTCCGGACTCACGAAACACGTTGACACTGTAGTACATAGCCATTTACAAAAATGGCCAAATTGGCCGGATCTGCCTGGGCATCCTCAGCAATGCGCTGAATCTGCTCATCTGTCAAACCTGCCAAATCCATCTTTTCTCCGGGCGTCATAATGGCCACAGCCCGTTTTAATTCTTCCAGCTCTATTCGCGTGGGCACCTGCAACATGGCCAGTTCACTCTGCCCCGAAGAATCAGCAAATCTCTGACGAATGAGATTGCCATACTGATTTCCCACAAACCTGGCGACCTGCTCCAGGTATTGCTCAACTGTCATCTTATTTATCGACGTCTTATTTTCCCTTTGCGTTTGATCACGCGTTTGCGTTTCGAACGCTGTTTGATCTTACGACCGGACTGCATGGCACTGGCCATATCGTCCATATTCAGGCCGCCACGCATCAAATTACCGATGCCACCAAACCCACCGCCACTGATCGCCTTGATCATATCGCGGCTCCGTTTAAAGGTTTTTACCAAAGAAGCCACGTCATTGGGGGTGACACCAGAACCGGCGGCCACACGTCGCCTTCTGGACGCGTCAATCAGGTCCGGATCACGCCGTTCTTTGACGGTCATGGACTGGACCATGGCCTCCATCTGCTTGAGCTCTTTGCCATCGAGATCCACATCTTTGAGTTGTGATCCCATACCTGGCAACATCTTGAGCATATCCTTGACGCCGCCCATCTTTTTGACGGCATTCATCTGTTTTAGAAAATCATCAAACCCAAATGTCCCCTTGGCCATCTTCTTCTGGAGCTTCTCAGCTTCATCAGCCTTGAAATGCTCCTGGGCCTTTTCCACCAGGGTCACCACATCGCCCATACCCAGGATTCGGCTGGCCATGCGGTCTGGATGGAATTCTTCGAGCTTATCGAGTTTTTCACCCACGCCAATAAACTTGATGGGCTTGCCTGTCACCGCCTTGACGCTCAAGGCCGCTCCACCACGTGCATCACCGTCCAACTTGGTCAGAATGACACCGTCCAGCTCCAGACGCTCATTAAACGCCTTGGCTGAGTTGACCGCATCCTGTCCTGTCATGGCATCGCACACCAGATAAATCTGATGTGGCGTCACAGCCTTGTTCACGTTCTCGATTTCAGTCATCATGTCTTCATCAATATGAAGACGGCCGGCCGTATCAAGAAGTACCACGTCGTACCCATTTTTCTTGGCATGCTTCAACGCGTTTTTGGCCACGCGAACTGCATCCTTGGTCTCTTCAGAATAGACATCAATGCCCAACTGTTCACCCAGAACTCGCAGTTGCTCCACAGCCGCAGGTCTCTGTAAGTCATCCGCCACGAGCAGTGGCTTCTTGCCCTTGGACACCAGATATTTGCCCAATTTACCAGCTGTGGTTGTTTTACCGCAACCCTGCAAACCTGCCAGCATCAGCACGGTCGGTCCTGGAGACACGTAATAAATACTCGAATCCACCGGCCCCATTAGCTTGGTCAGTTCATCGCTAACGATTTTGACCATCATTTGCCCTGGATGCAGGCTCTTGATCACCTCTGCGCCCAAAGCAGCCTTGGACACATCCTTGCAGAACTGCTTGACCACATGGTAATTGACATCCGCTTCCAAAAGGGCTTTGCGGACCTCACGCATGGCATCTGAGATATTGGCCTCAGTAATACGGCCTCGCCCGGATAGCGATTTGAAAACACCACTAAATTTTTCCGTTAAAGAATCAAACACGGTTGTTTCCTAGATATCAGTATACAGCATTTCCAGCTTAGACAGATTAAAGGGGTTGATTCTAAAGGCATTAAAGGGCTTTTGCAAGGATAAAAAGGGTTTGGTTCACAGTTCCTGGTTCACGGTTCACAGTTAATAACTGAAGTTTTGCAAACTTCAAGTTTTCAGTTTTCAGTAGGCAGTTTAC
>CAZBTJ010000199.1:0-8133 GCA_964494325.1 uncultured Pirellulales bacterium | reverse complement strand
ATCAATATTGGTTTGTGATGTTGAGGCAAAAGGACTTACGGGAATGCTACATAAAAATCGAGCACGAAAAACAACAAGTTGACTTGTTGTAACATGGAGGCAACCTTCGCTTCGCTCGGAAAGTGTGAGGTTAGAAGTTAGAGGTGTGAAAGGTAAAAAACAGCCAGCAACTCTCGAGTTGTTGGCCTTTGCGTAGGACGCCGTCATGCACACTGCGTGTGCCCCTTCTGCAAGAAGGGCGTCCTACGATTGTCTTTGCTTTGGTAAACAAGTTTACCATGCCAAGCCAGCCTTGGACTTGGGTGACGGCTTGAATTTGCATGCACAAGATACGCTCCCAACGCAACCAAACAAATCTCAAAGGCCCCTACGACCACGCGGATGCCTTCTTAACTTCCTGTCCAAATCCCCTCATACGAAGACGCTAAAAACCTTCTGATGAGCAGATTTTGGGGTTCCCTCAGGGGCCTGTGGCGTGGCCTTACGAGACCCAAGGGGTGTTTCTTTGGGGCATTTTGGGCCAAATATTTGTTTTTTCTGTAGATTTTCCTCTTTTGAACCCTGGTTCAATAGTGTCAGTAATCTCGATGAATTTTGATTGCACGTCTCTAATACAGCGAGAAAAAGTGGCGAAAAAAGCGGCCAAAAGCCGAAAATGGGAAGAATAGGCGTTTTAGGCGAACGCGTGTTGTGGTAGTGTAAGTTGTGAAAAAGTCCCTGCCTTGGTCGATCCGGCTTGATTGATTGGGAAGGTCTTGTAGCTCAGTTCAGAGAAAGGGTCGCATACGAATGAATGATCGAAAACAACCATGGTATCGCGGATTCTTGGCAAGTATGTGCCTCATTTTTACCTGTTTGACTCAATCGAGTTTTGGCCTGGTGGTGAGTGAAATCATGTATCATCCGGCTGGGGAGGGCGAATTGCTTGAGTTTATTGAGCTATATAATGATCGTGCGGTTCCCGAAGATTTGTCGGGTTATGCGTTTATGGATGGCATTCAGTATGTGTTTCCTGAAAATACAGAAATTGAGTCAAGAGGCTATGTGGTCGTGGCTCGAGATCCCAATGCATTGGCCGACCAATACGACATCAGCGGTGTGCTTGGACCCTACACAGGTTCGTTGAGTAATAGTAGTGATCGCATTGATCTGGCCAATGCCAATGGTGGGATATTCATGTCGTTTCGGTATAGTGACAATGTGCCCTGGCCTGTGTCACCCGATGGCACTGGGCACTCGCTTGTTTTGTCCCGCATGGCCGGTGATCCAGATGAAGGCACAACCTGGTCGGCCAGTACCTTGATGGGTGGTACACCAGGGGCTCCAGATCAAATTCAGGTTGAGCCTGAAGATCCCACGTTGGTGACTCTCGTCGACATTGGGCATCCGGGTCGATATTTTGAGGGCACCAGGGAACCTTCTCCTGGTGCAGGGGGACAACCGACCACCCTGTGGACTGAACTGGGCTTCAATGATAATCCCAGCAACACGGACTGGAAAAATGGCCCCAGTGGGTACGGCTACAGTAACGAGCAAGAGGAGCTTCAGTACATCAAGACACCGTTGAATATGTCGGGCAATTACATGTCTGTCTATGCCAGGCTGGCCTTTGATCTGACGGTTGATGAGATCAGCAGCTTCAGTCAACTACGGGCTCGTGTCCATTATGACGACGGCTATGTGTTGTATCTTAATGGGATTCGGGTCGCTGATTCCGGGGGCATTAGTGGTAATCCACCGGCTTTTGATCAACGGGGTGGTTCGGCCACTGATCCGCCTGAGGCCAATGTGGATTTAACGGGTTCTCTGGATCTGTTGGTGCCGGGCACCAACGTCTTGGCGATCCAGGCCCACAATGCGACTCTTTCGGGCAGTTCTGACTGCATGGGAAGTCCGGCGTTTTATGGCACGATTGTCCCTGAGGTGGATGTGGTTGAAGATTATGGGGCACGTATTGTGATTAATGAATGGCTGGCCAATAGTGAGGCTGAGCCTGGTCTTGATTGGATTGAGATCTACAATCCAGGCCCCGATGCCATCGACTTGAGCCACGTCTATTTGAGTGACAATCGCCTGAATCTACTTCAGTACAAAATTCCGGATGGTACGGTGCTGAAGTCCGGTGGCTTTTGGTCTGTCAGCCAAGGCACGTCTCCAGACGGATTGCCTTTTGCCCTGAATGATCGTGGTGAAACGTTGTATGTGACAGTGGGCTCAGCCGATCCCGTGCCGCAACCGATTCGTGTGATGGATGCTGTGCGTTACGGCAACATGGCCCCTGACGTGACATTTGGCCGGTTTCCTGATGGGGCAGATGCTTTTGACCTGTTGGCAAAGCCGACGCGCGCTTTGGCCAATGCGTTGCCATTGATTGGTGACATTGTCATTAACGAGATCATGTACCACCATGGCTCGCGGGATGAACGGTATGAGTATGTGGAATTGTACAACCGAGGTACCCAGACAGTATCCCTGGATGGATGGGCCTTTACCGAAGGTATTGACTTTGAATTTGGCCCCAATGTCTCGATCGCGCCGGGTGCGTATCTGGTGGTCGGCAAGGATTCGAACCTGTTGGCTGATACCTATCCCCATCTTTCTTATGGTGTCAACCTGGTGGGACCCTATACGGGCACATTAAAGGATCACCGTGATCATATTCGGTTGTCGCGTCCTGTGACCGCGAGTGATCACCAGACTGGACTGACGACTTCATATCTGGTGCTGGCTGATGAAGTCACCTATTATGATGGCGGACGATGGCCAGCCTGGGCAGATGGCCAGGGTGGGAGCCTGGAATTGCGTGACCCCCATAGTTACAACAACAGCGCAGATGCCTGGGCAGACAGTGATGAAACGGGCAAGGCGGATTGGGAATCTTTTTCATTTACAGTGGATAACGATGACCGCAATTACACACACGATAACGTCAATGTGTTCGGGCTGATGCTGCTTAATCGCGGCGAAGTTTTTCTGGACGATATTGAGTGTGTCATTGGTGGGAGCAATCGTCTGAGTCATGGTGGGTTTGAAGCCGGGGAAACAGGCTGGCGACAACTTGGCAATCATGTGCAGTCTTTTGTCACTTCAGGAGAGAGTTATTCCGGAGCCCGATCATTACGACTGGTTGCTACGGGGCATGGCGATCCAGGGGCCAATCGTATCAATCAATCAATCAGTAGTATCAGGGCCAGCACTGTGACCTTTAAAGGCAAGGCACGCTGGCTTCGGGGTAGTCGTTATCTGTTGCTTCGAACTTCGAGAGAACGCAGCCCGGTCCAGCCGCCCAGGCCGGCCCATGCCTTTGAACTCACTATGCCGATGAATCAAGGGACACCCGGATTGCAGAACACGGCATTTGTGGCCCATCGTGGACCTGATATCAAGGACGTGTCACACACACCTGTAATGCCTTCTGCTGGGCAAGCCATTGTGGTCACGGCTCGTGTCACCGAGTCTGATGAGATGGGACCTGTGCGTTTATTCTACCGAAGTGAAGGTGGCGCCTTTACTGCCACTGCCATGGTTGATGATGGCAGCCAGGATGATTTGATTGCGGGAGACCGTTTCTATACAGGCACGATTCCAGGGGTATCAGGTGGTACCATGCGTGCCTTTTACATCGAGGCTATGAGCCGTACAGAATCAACCCGCTTCCCTGCACGTTTATCGCCCTCGGCTCAGATTCCAGACCGCACCTGTCTGGTGCGTGTGGGTGACAGTGTGATTGCCACCAAGTTTGCGACGTATCGCGTGTGGATGTCTGACGATGTGATTGATGCGATTCGGTCACGTCCCAACCTTTCGAATGAGTTGATGGACTGCACCTTTGTATATAATGATACCGAGGTCTTCTACAATACACGTATGCGATTTCGTGGCAGTCCGTTTCTCAGGAGTGGATTTGGGCGAGATCCGAGAGGGCGTTATGGGTACAGAATTGATTTTAATCCTGATCAGAAATTTCGCCTACGTGAAGAACTCAACCTTGACAATACAGAAGGGGGTAACCGAGGGCCCCTTCAGGAGCGAATGTCTTATTGGTTCTACCGTCAAGTGGGGCTTCAGTATTCTCGACAGGAATTTGTCCGGCCCATTCTCAACGGCAATGCCCATGGCAATTACGAGGACGTTCAGAAAATTGACGGTGACTATATCGCTCAATGGTTCCCGGATGATGCCGATGGTTACATTCACAAAATCGACGACTACTTTGAATACTCGGCTGATGGTACCGGGTTTTCAAATCGTGATGAAGGTCTAATTTTTAATAGCACGCATCCCCTGTTATCTGAAACTTATCGTTGGGGATTTGAAAAACGGTCCAAGCGAGAGAATGATCAATGGGATCATCTTCTTAATTTTGCGGCGCTCATGAATACGCCCTCCAGTAGTGCTGACTATGAGCAGGCCATCGAATCTGTGATCCACCCGGAGCACTTTGCCAAGGTGCTTGCGTTACGTCATGCTGTGGGTGACTGGGACAGCTATGGATATAATCGCGGTAAGAACAATTACTTCTATTACGCCTATCCGGAAGAGAAATGGTATCTTCTCCCATGGGACATTGACTTTACCCTCGGGTCAGGCAGCGGGGCCAATACCAATCTGTTCACTGTGGCAGGTCATTTTCCTGAAGTGAGACAATTCTATAATTATCCCAAGTACAGGCGAATGTACATGCAGGCCCTGGCAGAGTTGGTCAATGGTCCGTGGAAGACGTCTTTGGGCACAAACAATCCACCGACTCCATTTGATGAGTATCTGGATAACGCAGCCAATGCCTTGATCGCCGATGGCCAGGGCAGTGGCAGACGCGACGGTATTCGGCAGTTTGTCCGTGATCGCCGCAATTACATCCTGACCCAGGTCCCCTCGCTAGTCTTTGAAATTTCCACAAATCAAGGTGTGAATTTTGACACCTCGGAGCCATCGGTTGTCATCGAAGGCATTGCGCCTGTGAATGTGTCGAAGATTGCCGTCAATGAGACCATTGTGTCGACATCATTTTCTGGCAACAATGAGTTTTCCGTGACCGTGTCCCTTGATTGGGGAGAGAATCAACTCAATCTTCAGGGCCTTGACAGCGGAGGAAGTCCAGTCTCAGGGGCGACTGACAATATCACAGTCACACGGGCTCTACCCTGCAAGATTTTGACGCCATCGCCCAATCCAGCACCCAATGATGGTGTGATTGAGATGACGGTCTTTGGCGAAGGCTTCCAGGCTGGTACAGAGTACGAGGTGATTGCAACCCGTGACAGTGACTTGCAAGAGCTGGGCTTTGACGCCCTGTATGTGCAGAGCGATCAGGCGTTTGACCGAATTGATGCCGCCACATTGCTGCTGGATGATCCCTCCCGTGGCGTGGGGGATGAAACCCGTGCCGCGCATGCATGGATTAATCTTACGGGTGATGTCCCTCAAGGTGAGTTTCTCACCGATGAGCAAACATTTGCACCGCCGTACCATCAGGATGGTGAAAACTATGCCGTGCGTTTTTCTGGATACATTTTTGCGGCGTCACCAGGGACTCGTTATTTTGGTGTCAACAGTGATGACGGATTCAGTCTCCGCATTGAGGGTCAACTGGTGGGTGAGTTTGCCAATGGTCGAGGGCCTTCCACCACGGATGTCACAGGAGGCGGTACCCAAGGCAACATGACCTTTGATTTCCCTGCTGCTGGAGTCTATCTCCTTGAGCTGGACTTCTTTGAAAATGGCGGTGGTGAAGCCATCGAGTTTTTCCAGACCAATGCCGCGGGTGGTAATCGACGTTTGATCAATGTGGATGCCGAATTGTTCGTGTTTAGAGATTTTAGGGCACGCATTGTGGCCACAAACATTGTGATACAAAACCCCTTTATGTTAACCTGCGACATGGACCTCACTGGAGCAGAGGCTGGATCATGGGACATGACCATCAAATCCCAGTGGAGTGAATGCTCGCTTGCTGATGCCCTGACGATTGTCGGTCCGTAGTTCGTAGTTCAGGAGTCAGGAATCAGGGGTCAAGGGACATGGCTTTTGTCATGATCAGTACCGTTTCGGACATGGTGCCGACGTGATAGGGTTCTGATCCTGTGATCTCAAAACCAAACCGTTCATACAGGGCAACGGCGCGGGGGTTTTTCTCCCACGCGCGTAGCCAACAGAGGGCAGAGTGCCGAGGCCCTGGGTTAATGGGCTTTGGCACGATTCATTTCATTTGGAAAAAAATTATTTTGTTTGTTACCTTTTGCCTGAAACATGGACTTGCATTTAAAGAGACCTCGTGAGATGGGTCGGATTGTGTTGATCGGATTTCAGAAGGGAACACATGCGTACAAATAATCGAAAAATGCCCAGCCATGGCCTAGGAGCATGTTTATGTCTGATCATGACCTGTCTGACGCAACCCTGCTGGGGATTGGTTGTCAGTGAAATCATGTATCATCCTGCCGGAGAGAATGAAGCCCTGGAGTTCATTGAACTGTATAATGACCGAGTCGTGACTGAAGATGTGTCTGGTTATGCGTTTATCGACGGGATTCAATACACCTTTTCTGCGAATACAAAAATCCCTCCCAAGTCCTACGTGGTGGTGGCCCGGGACCCCAGTGCCCTGGCTGAAAAGTATGGGATACCTGGCGTGCTGGGGCCCTACACGGGTTCGCTGAGCAATAGCGGTGAACACATTGAGCTGGCCAACGCCAATGGCGGAGTCTTTATATCATTTCGCTACAAGGATACCTTCCCCTGGCCAGTTTCCTCTGATGGAACCGGGCATTCGCTTGTTCTCTCCCAAATGGCCGGTGATCCAGAGGAAGGCGTGGCATGGGCCACCAGTTTGTTGATTGGACATCAGCGAAGTGAATAATGTTAGGCAATTTGTGCATGACCGGCGAGCTTATATTTTAACGCAAATACCGCCTCAGGTTTTTTCAATCACCACCCACGATGGTCAGCCCTTTTGTACCTCGGAGTCGACAGTGGTGATTCAGGGCGAAGCGCCTAAAGATGTTGTTGGTATTGCCCTTAATGGCACACCAATACCCGCAACCTTTACAGAGAATAATGTTTTTACTATCAAGGTGCCAATCGAAAGGGGGGCGTCTGATCTGAGATTAACAGGGCTTGATGGTACCGGCCATTTTGTGGCAGGGGCAGTTGACAGTATTGTGGTGTCACGAGAACAGGGCGTCGTGATTACGTCTGTGACACGTAATCCTGTTCAGAATAGTCGCATGGTACTTCTTACGGTATGCGGCAGTGGCTTTTTGTCTGACAGTACACCTAATGTGGCTTTGACCCAGGCTGTCCAAACACCTGGGTTTGATGCAAATTATGTGGAAAGTCCCGCGTATATGGAAGATCTGGATACGGCTGCTTTGGTGTTTGAGAATTCATCACTTTGGGCCGGTGAACCAAGCCCTACCATTTATAAATGGATTAACCTGTCCAATCTTGAGGGGCAGGGAAAATTCCGTTCTAATGAGCAAACCTTTGCCTCCCCTTATGATGTGGGCAACCATTCCATTGTGGTTCGTTTCACGGGTCAAGTTTATGCCTCTTCTCCGGGTATTCGGTATTTTGGTGTCTGCGGTCGTGAGGGATTTAGCCTTAGGGTTGATGACCAACTGGTCGGGAAATTCTATCATTCAATTGGTTCCACCACCACTGATGTTACAGGGAGTACATGGAATGGTCGGGCATTAAACGGACAGGAAGCGGACGGCGACATGACTTTTCATTTTCCAGAGGCAGGGTATTATGCCCTCACACTGGATGTTTTGTGTAATAGCAGCAAAAAAGAACTTGAATTCTTTCAGACCAGTGCAAATGGCGGCAGTCGACGATTGATCAATTTGAATTCTGAGCTAGAGGTGTTTCGAGAGGAAAAGACCCGAATGAACACCGTAAACGTTCGAGTTATTAATGATAACACCCTCACCTGCCAGTTGGATACCACCGATGTTCAGCCTGGGATTTGGAATGTGACCATTACCACAGCCTGCGGTGGAATTACTCTTAACAATGCTGTGGAGGTTGTTTCCCCTTAGACTTCTGGCTGTCATTAAAACCGCACCTTAACAGAGTTGCATAGGATTGGATATGATGAGCCCTCGCTATTTTGGGGCCTAACAGTAGGCT
>CAZBTJ010000198.1:0-8148 GCA_964494325.1 uncultured Pirellulales bacterium | reverse complement strand
TCATCGTCGCCCTGATGTTTTTCGTCTTTACCTATCCGCTAATGAAATTCGCCGCCCGTTGGGAAAAGACGCTAAAGAAAAGAGGATATGCTAATGATTAAAGTACACGATCTGGAATTCACCTATCCCGACGGAACCGAGGTCTTAAAGAAGGTTTCATTGGAACTTTCTTTCGACAAAAAGGAGCATATTACCGCCATTGTCGGTCGTAGCGGCTCCGGCAAAACCACTCTGCTGCAGTGTCTGGCCCGCTTTCTCAACCCCAGTCAAGGCAGCATCGAAATCGACGGGGTCGCAACGCACTCCATGACCGAAATACAGTTCAGATCCAAGGTCGGAGTGGTTTTCCAGAACTTGTACCTCTTCCCCCATCTCACCGTGCTCGACAACCTGACCCTGGCTCCGGTGCAAGTTACCGGGATAGCGGGAAAACAGGCGGAGCAGGAAGCCAGAGAAATGCTGAAGCGCGTCGGAGTGCGCGGTCAGGCCGACAGCTATCCCGCCCAGCTCAGCGGGGGCCAAGCCCAGCGCGTGGCCATCGCCCGGGCGCTGCTGCTGAAGCCCGATTTTCTACTGCTCGACGAGCCGACCTCGGCGCTGGACATCAACACCACCAACGCCTTGGCGAAATTGCTCCAGAGCCTTGGCAGCTCGACCAACTTTATCATCGTCACACATGACATTCCCTTCGTTCGCCGGGTAGCCAACAGGGCTGTCCTGATCCGTGAAGGTCGAGTGGTGACTCACGACACCGTGGAAAAGGTCATGGAGATTTTTCAGCAGGAAGAAAAGCAAGCTGAACAGGTCAACGCCGAATAAGGCCTCAGGCTGATCCCATCGCAGTTTTTCGCGTGCGGCGCAGCCGTTTCCGCGTGTTTAGCGGGCCGGTTCTCTGCTGTTTTTTTGACCGTGCTGAAAGCGTAGTGATAAATAATTTTGCGCAGCAAAATAGTGACGCAAGGAACAGTTCAAAGACGCGAAAGGAGACTGTGCTATGCGTGGATTTCGATGACTCACTCCCACCTCTTCTATATCACCAATCATATAAAAAACGCATATAATGCCTAAAAACAGTCAATATTATATCATGGGTGATATAGAAACTTGACCCGACGCAAAAGGCCCATGCCCGCCAAATTTCCTCTAAAACAGGTTTCCAGACATTGAAAAAACCAAATGAAATTTTTCCAAGCACGCAGCTTGTCAATGATAGCCACGAAAAATACGAGAGCCCACGAAAAGTTCCAAACCTTTAAAAAGTTAAATGATTAAACAATAGGACGGACACCGGCCCTTAGCGGTTATGAAATATTCGTTTCAACCTCAAAAGGCGAGGATCATTATCAAAAGAACCTCCTTTAGCAGTTGAAATCTCATCGAAAACTTCTTCTATTCGATGAGGCCATAGCTGCGGATTTTCAGACAAAATAGCATTCAAAAATGCCAATATTTCTTCGGGATATGACTCCGCTAACTTCTGACCATTTTTCCGCAATTTTGGGATTTGAATATGTGCTGTATCTGCAGGAAGTCAGGGTCAGAAGTCAGGGTCAGAAGTCAGGGTCAGGTCTGAACATTAGACATTCAGCCATTCATGTAGAAGTCAGGGTCAGGTCTGAACATTAGACATTCAGCCATTCATGGGTCTCCGACAAGACAGCCTTTAACTCAGGAGATGTTGGGTCGCGTTCCGCCGACCTCGCCACGCATCCCGCCATCGTCTGCAACGTTCAACCGCAAAGCCAACCCGCCATCGGCGGGAAGGTATCGTTCCTCAGCCATTCCTACCCGACAATGATCGGAGAAAATATTGAACCTCTCTCCTGTTTTTGGAACACGATCAATGTCTAGAAACTCAGCTCTAAAGCTGACGCTGCAATCCGGCTCATGTTGTCGTACTGGATTCCAGAACCCACACGATCTACAGAGCCAGTTTATTCTATTCAGACAGGGTTAGCTTCTTTCCAGAATCCAACCACTGTTGCAAAATAATTTTACAATACTTACTCTTTGAAATATACATTGACGTCGCACGTTTTTCTAAATCATTAGCCATCTTCTTGGCCATATTGATTCCGATCGTCTTGGTCCCTTTTCCAACTGAATTTGTTGCCATAATATTCCTTCTCTTTTTCTGATTCACACGTACCGCACTGCGGCATCTTTTTAATTCCAACAGGGCAGAGGCCCTATCGGAGCATCCTTGTCAGTTAAGGGATAACAGACCCATACCCAATAATTTGCATAAATTAAGATTACAAAGCTGTAATCATCCCGCGGGATTATAAATAACAAAACGATATCCATTGATTTCTTACACAGAAAATCAAACGATTCAACCTACTCCAAATGCTCTCAGAAAGGGATCGCCACTTCGAGGCGACTCAACCCTGCCCAATTTCACGATCTCTGGAAACCCCTGTACTACCATCCGTCATTTTTTTATTTTTTATACACGTTTTTTACGCAATCTTTATTCAACAATAACAACTAAACAGGATCAATTTTTACAAGATGATGGACAACAAGATGATGAGATTGGATCCAAAAAAAAGAATCTTATTGCCCTCCGTCTTGTAGATCTTTTTTGGTTTCAGTTGAGCCGCGCTAAGTCCTCAGCGTCTCTGTTGTAAACCCCGACGTATTCGGGGCGAGGAATGTCGTTTCCCCTCCGCCGTCGCCAAAGGCTTCCGCCTTCAAGGGCTACGGCGCGACAAGATGGGTGGATAACTGGATCTAATTTCTTCCACTCGACCATCGGGAGAGAGGCTGGCGCTATTGCGACGACAACGAAACGAAATGCAATGACAACATTTGAACTATTTACTGCGGATGAACAGGTTGACGATAAGCAAAAAATTGCATAGCGTTATTTATATAAATTAATAGAAAAACTAATTAAAAAGGGATGATTGTTTAGGAGAATAGAAAAACCGAACTATGAAAAAACAACCCAAACTTACATTCAACGGAGCCGCATATTCTCTGACAAGTTGCGGAGATTACGGAATCAATCTATGCGAAACAGAGGAGGAGTATGCCATCTTTCTCGAAATTCTAGAGCGAACCCTCGCCTCATTTACATGGAATCTTTACGCCTTCTGCCTTACGAAAAGCCACTACTATTTGCTGGTGGATACACCCAAAGGAAACCTACCCGACGGGATGCGCTTCTTTTCAAGTCAATATGCCCAACGGATTCAACGTGTCCGCGGCACAAACGGACATTTTTTTAGAGAAAGTTATCAAGCCACTCCCGTTGAGGGCACCGCTGAATTTTTAGCTATGGCAACCAATGATATTCATCTTGAACCCGCCCGACAAAAGCTTTTCAACCTGAAAACGGGGACGCTCTCAGACTACGCGTGGAGCAGTTACAACCTCTATCTTCGCCCTAGCGCCCGACCCTCATGGCTCTCTATTAATACCGTCCTTAACGCGCAAGGGTTTAACGACGATCGCTCCGGTCTTACCCGCTACCGCAATCTGTTGAAAAAACAAACCGCATCTAAAGCGGCCAAAACAACGATATTTAAAAATGAATGGGCCATTGGATCGACAACGTTCAAAACCCAATTGCTGGATCTGCTCGACGAAAAGTTACGTCACATCAGCCCCGGATCCATTTCGGGCAACATGATGGCCGCCTATTTCCAGCGACAAGCCGAACAGTTGCTCACAACGGCGATGGACTCTCTGAAGCTTTCTCGAGACGAACTAAAACATCTCAAGAAAATGGATCCCCGCAAACAAGCCATCTGCTGGTATTTAAAACAAAACAGCTCTGTCCGTTCACGATGGATTACGGAACAACTTCATATGGGTGACACCGGAAATACATCCCTTGCAACTCGCAATGTCAAAAATGCAACGGACGGCCTGCTGTTCGAACTACGAAAAAGGGTAATCAATGAATTTTAAAATCGGCTAAACCCATGAGAACCTCAGGACAGGCCCTTCGAGAACCTTCCGCCGTCGCCAGTCGCGGAGGCCCGCACCCTCCAGAATGCAAAAGTGTCTGTTCTGTCTTTTAAACTTTTGCGTTTTTTGTGGCTGAAAATCTGATCCTTCACGGCGAACCGCACCAATCCACGGTTAAAAAACATTCCAACCATGAATCACTCTCTGCAGGTCGCTATTTCACCCTGCATTTGTATATCGCAGGGATCTTTTCCAGCAAAGGATTGATCTGTTCTCTGAGACCAGTAGGTTAGATTGCATGAGTGACACACTTCAAAAAATTGGCAATTCGCAAATTCAGCACGGACCGGACAACAACCGGATCTATTTGATGAAACTCGATCCGGCCGGTCTACCGGGGCTCATCGATCAGCTCAATGAACTGGCCAAAGAAAACGGCTACACCAAGATCTTCGCCAAAGTGCCCGCATTACACGCATCCGCCTTCATCGCCAACAGCTACCGCCGCGAAGGATCCATTCCGCAATTTTACAACGGCGAAAGCGATGCCGCGTTTCTCGGCAAGTTTATCAACCCGGCGCGGGAAATCAGCCCGCAGCGCGATAAAATCGAAAAAATCATTATTCTGGCGCAGTCGAAAAGCGGAAGCGCAATCAAACCGCTACCAGCCGGATACACCCTGCGCCCAGCAGTCGAAGCAGATGCCGTGGAACTGGCCGACGTGTACCGGCAGGTGTTTGTGTCCTATCCTTTTCCGATTCACGACCCGGACTATCTGATCGAAACAATGCGCAGCCACGTCTGCTACTTTATCGCGGAGAAAGACGGCAAGATTGCCGCCGCCTCGTCGGGCGAAATGGATCAGGAAAACCGCAATGCGGAGATGACCGACTTTGCGACGCTTCCCGAACACCTCGGCAACGGACTGGCGTTTCATCTGCTAAAATTCATGGAGCCAGAAATGAAAAAACTCGGCATCCTCACGCTCTATACAATTGCCCGCGCAATTTCACCGGGCATGAACATCACTTTTGCCAAATGTGGCTATGCCTTCGGCGGAACATTGATCAACAACACCCAAATTTCCGGCTCAATCGAGAGCATGAACCTGTGGTACAAATGATCATGACAAAGGCCGTTTCATGAAGAATTAGCTATTCTGCCTGTTTTTCATCTGGCGAAAGGAGCTAGGGTTATGACTCGATGGAAGGGGTTCCTGATTGGTTTTATGTTGATATGCGCATCGCTCAACGGCAACGCACAGGGTGAACATGCAACGCTTTACTCCCAGCCGGTTTCCGGCGACGCGACCGTAGCCGCGGCAAAAGAGCTACACCTGGAGATGCCAATCATGTGCCGCGAGTGGCATATCTGGTGGGGCGCACCTTACGGCAAGGATGCCTATATGCCTCAGTGGCAACATTGGCAGGGATTGCGACACTACGGTATATTCGATCAATCGAAAACCATCGAGCAAACCGTCCCGGGTTTGGCGTGGCGGCGGAATCTCAACTGCACGGGCTATCCGCTGCTAGGTCCCTACGACTCGGGCCAGCGCGACATTATCCGCTGGCAGCTCCAAACGGCAAAAAATGCCGGGCTCGAATGCCTGAATATTCACCTCTGGCCATCAATCTGGGATAACGGGTTGGATATGACACCCATACACATTGTCGACATCGCGTTCGAAGTCGCCGAAGAGCTCAACTACCCGATTGCGCTTCATGACGAAATCATGTTCCGCGACCCCAAGATCAGCAAAGGCAGAGAATTGCAAAACTGCATCCGCCGGACCGTAAGTATTCTTAAGCGTTATCAGGAGAGCCCCGCGCTCTACTGCATTGACGGCATGCCCTTCTATTACCTGCAAAACTGGAACAACTGGATTTCGGCAACCGACATGGCGGTCTACGTTGCAGCAGTTGAAGAGGCTGTCGGACCGGTCTACTGGATTGTTGAAGGCGGCGACAACGCGATCCTCGAAATTCCGCAGATCAAAGCCTATGCCGGCTCGCATGTGGACTGGTTTCTTCACACGCCACCGTACGGTGCCGAACCGCATCCATGGGACAAGCTTACTGAACTCATGAAAGCCGCCGCTGACACGGCACGCGCCCATGGCAAAAAATATGTTGTAAACATCAAACCGAGATTCAACAACACCAATGCCCGCGGCGAGTCCGGCCGCGGAGTCATCTCCGGCGATGACGGCATGTTCCTGATTAAGGCATTGAAGCAGGCCAAGGAGCTGGATCCTGATTTTATTATTCTGGCTCAGTGGAATGATTACGAAGAGTGCGCATTCATCGAACCGGCATGGGATTTCGACGGATTTAACGGCGATCCTTACCGCTATTGCCGCATCGTCGCTGCGAGCATGGATAAAGATTTCATACCCGCGCCCTTGCCGAATCGCGAGTGCCTCGACCCCCTGATCCGCCCAAAGCTCTTCAGCACGCCCGGAAAAGGTGACTGCGGCCCGGTATTACAGAACGTCACTCTGAAAAAAAACACCCTCCGCTGGACGTTCGCTAAAGAAGGTAGCGCGCCCGAATCGTTGCGAGTCATTCAGAATAAGCTACCTCAATGGATTCCCGGCGACACAACATTTCGCAAGCAACCGTTGCAGTTGGCCAACGGAGCCTCTATGGGAGACGGCGTACTGACCGGGGGCAAAGAAGAACTCCGCTTCTATCTGCCCGGCATGGTCATGAAGGAAGACGCCACCGTCTGGGTCGGCATCCAGTTCAAGGCCCCGGAAGGAACAGAAACATTCGTGAATTACCGGTCGGTACACGAAAACTATCGCATCGACAGCCGCTGGGAACGCCGCCACGCCGACGACCGATCGGGTTGCCGCCGGTCGATGTCCGATGGCAGTGAACTCGCTTGGTTTCCACTTTACGGCGCACGGTTCAATGGCACAGAAGGCGATATCATTCTCCGCCTGAGCGGCAAAAAAGAACGAACGGAAATCCTGCGCGTAATCGTCTGGCATCCGGAGCTGAACGAACTGGGATTCCCGACTCACCCAGTGAGCACAAAAATCGAATTGCCAAACAAACCACAATCTGAACAACCCCTCGTCGTCTGTGCCTATGATTCTCTCGGCAACCCCGGCCTGCCCGTCGTGCTGATCCCAAAATAACTTAAACCAGCCCGGAAATGGTCGAACGCAACATCGCCACGCTCTACACCATCGCCCGCGCGATTTTAACTGGCATGAACATCCCCTTCACCAAATGCGGCTATATTTTCCAATGAACACTAATCAACGACACCCAGATCTCCGACGCCATCGAATATATGAATCTGTGGTATCGCACCATTTAGTCAGTCGATATAAGATTTGACTGCTTTCACGGTTGGGCTAAAATCTAATATAAATATGGAGAGGTGTAATCATGATTACCAAAAAAATGGAAGAGGCCCTCAACGGGCAAATTAATAAAGAAATTTACTCGGCTTACCTCTATCTGGCGATGTCGGCCTACTGCAACAAACTCGGCCTGCCGGGCGCGGAACACTGGTTCCGTATGCAGCACGACGAAGAGGTTCTTCACATGACCAAAATGTTCGATTACGTGATGCAACACGGCGGCGAGGCTCACCTGTTGCAGATTGACGAACCGCCACGCGAGTTTGGTACGATAATCGAGGTGTTTGAAGAAAGCCTGAAACATGAACAATTTGTAACTAAAAGCATCAATGAGTTGCTTGATGTCGCGGTGGAAGAAAAAGACCACGCCACGCAGGCTTTTCTGCAGTGGTTCATCACCGAGCAGGTTGAAGAAGAATCAAACGTCACCGACATTGTGACTCGTCTGAAGCTAGCTGGCAATAATGGCGGTGCGCTGATGATGATGGACGACAAACTCGCGCAACGCATGCCGCCCACCCCGCCTGCGTCCGCTTAAATTAAAGGAGAATCGATATGATTAAAAAAACAGTTCTGTCAGCCCTCGTGCTTTTCGGCGCAATCAACCTGTATGCACAGGAAAAAGAGATTATTCCGTGGAAAGAAAATATCACCATGCTGGTGGTTCCGCGTGAATCGCAGGCCGTCCAAGTGGTGCAAGATATTTCGCGGCGCTACCCTGTGTTGCTCGTCTGCTATCAGTTGACGCCCGCCGAACCAGTTCTCCACGCATGGAACGGTAAAAACTGGGTTAGGGTCAGCACGACGGATTACACCAACGGCACCTTCTTCACCCACCGTCCGCGCCA
>CAZBTJ010000197.1:0-8194 GCA_964494325.1 uncultured Pirellulales bacterium | reverse complement strand
CAGTAGGCAGTTTTCAGCAGGAAAAACGCGTTTTGCTAAAAACTGAAAACCAAAAGCTGTACACTACAGGACTTTTTGCAAAAGTCCTGTTCTTATTGGCAAATAAAAACGGGCCTTTCATGGTCAGGGCACATTTTGAAAATCTACTGAAATAGGGACGTGAAAATATGGAAAGAAGAGATTTCATGAAAAGAACCGTGGCTGTTGCAGCGGCGGCCGGTATGGCGATGGAGACATTGGCCAATGACGATTCGAACGCTTCAAACAAGGCGAAATTTAACTTGAAATATGCCCCCAACTTTGGCGCCTTCCCTCAAATGGGTGGCAAAGAGCCAATAGACTTCATTAAATTCTGTAATGACCAGGGATTCAGAGCCATATTTGACAATGGATTGATGGGTAAAAAGCCGGCACTGCAGGAGAAGATAGCCGCTGAATTACGCCGACACAATATGGATATCGGCCCATTCGTAGTGCGTGCCAAAAAGGGCGGGCAATCCATGGTCTACGCTGACAGCGCAAGTCGCGAGGCATGGAAGCAGGGATTATACGATGTCATTGAGACCTCGAAGCGGACCCATGCAAAACAGGCCCTGATCGTGCCGGGTAATGATTGATGTGCTTAATCTTTTGACCAGAAGGAATACACAAATATGACCAGACCCGTAATGACCCTTTTGATGTTTATGAGTGCCTGGGCTATTGCACAGCCATTGCCCAAGCCCACCAAAGAGCAGGTTGAATGGGCCGATTGTGAAATTGGCGCCATTATCCATTTTGATATCAATGTGTATGAACCCCAATACCAGTGGCGAGGTCAGTGGGATTACAATCCTGATCCCAAAATTTTCAACCCGACGAAGCTGGATACGGATCAGTGGGTAAAATCGGTCAAGGCCATGGGAGGTGAGTATGCTGTTCTGGTGGTCAAGCACTGCACTGGTTTTTGTTTGTGGCCCAGTGAGGCCCATGATTACGGTATCAAGCGTTCACCGTGGAAGAACGGGCGAGGTGATATTCTGGCTGATTTCATCGCGTCCTGCAAAAAATATGATGTGCGCCCCGGTGTGTATTACAGCGCGGCTGCCAATGGCTATTTTAAGGTGGACAATCCAGGGTTGGTACGCAGCAAAGATCCGCAAGAACAGACCCAATACAACGCCATGGTAGAGCAGCAGTTGACCGAGCTTTACTCGAACTATGGCAAGTTTTTTGAAATCTGGTTTGATGGCGGATGTTTATCTCCTGACAAAGGTGGTCCTGATATTGTGACATTGCTGCACAGATACCAGCCTCAAGCGGTCGTTTTTCAGGGACCTGAAAACACCAAGTCTCTTATTCGCTGGGTAGGAAACGAACGCGGCGTGGCCCCGTATCCCTGCTGGAGCACCACACATACCACCACGTCGAGTGGGGGGGATGAAGAAATTGATCGGTTGCATGGCAATGCCAATGGTCCGTTGTGGTGTCCTGGTGAGGCTGATTTTCCGATTCGTCATGGCGGTTGGCAAGGGGGCTGGTTCTATCATCCGGATAACACCAAACACTTGATGTCCCTTGAGACATTGCTGAACAAATACTATACCACAGTCGGTCGCAACACCAACATGTTAATTGGCGTGGTGGTGGATACGAATGGGTTGGTACCTGATGTCGATGTGAGCCGTATGAAGGCATTTGGTGACAGTATCAAGAAACGATTTGACCACCCCGTGGGCCAAACCAGAGGTCAGGGACATGAGGTTGTATTGACCTTAAAAAAAACAGCCACCCTGAATCAGGTGGTGTTGATGGAAGATATTGCCCAGGGAGAGCGGGTCCGTGAGTTTACGGTTGAAGGCCAGGTGAATGGCCAATGGAAGGCACTCTACCAGGGCACCTGTATTGGGCATAAGCATATCATTCAACTGGATGACATCAGGGCAAGTGCCATTCGAGTGCTTGTGAAAAAATCAGTGGACACACCCGTGATTCGCGACTTATCCGTGTATCATATTCTATAGAGCCGTTAAAGCCAATCTACTTTGTGATGGATACTCCAAATGATTCTAAGACACAAAAAACGCGGTTTTAAACAATCCATGGTGGCTGGTATTCTATGCGCTTTGCTAAGTCGTGTGGCCTGTGCCTATGTGGGCGCAGATCTACCACCCTTGCTTGAGTTCGCTGATGGGACAGTCGTACGCACGGCAGACGACTGGCAGCGACGTCAGGCCGAAGTTCGCGGTCTGATGCTTGACCTCTTTTCAGGGACTTTTCCGGCAGACCCTCCGCGTTTGCTTGATGCGCAGATTGTGCGGCAGACCGAAAAAAACGATGGGGTTATCGAACAACGCGTGGCATTGACCTTTGCAACCAAGAACAAGGTGACAATAGAGATCTGCCTGTGGATTCCACCGGGTGAAGGATCCTGGCCGGTGGTCCTGGCTGCGCCGGTAGACTGGCAGGTCGATCGGAATTGCCAGTGGGCCCAGGCCGCTGTGAAGCGGGGGTATGTGGCCTGTTTGTACCCCGGTGTCAGTTTTACTTGCAAGGCGGCGCAGGGGTATGAGAGTTATAAACAAGCCATACCTGCCTTTCGTGCCGAATATCCCGACGCCACCTGGGCTGACCTGAGCTGCGGTGCCTGGATGGCGAGTAGGGCAGTGGACTATCTGCTGGATAAACGCTGCAAATGTCGGATTAGTAAAGATCAGATAGGCATCATAGGTCACTCTCGCTATGGCAAGCAGGCATTGATAGCCACGGCCTTTGATACACGAATTGCCGCCGTTGTGGCACGTAGTCCCGGTTCCCCCGCGTCTTGTCCCTATCGTTTTACCTCACGTGATACCTTTGCCGAGACTCCGGTAGATTTTCCCGGTGATTGGTTTTTGCCGAGTCTCAAACAGTACTACGGTCGGGAGCATGAGTTGCCCATGGACGCCCATGGTTGGTATGCCCTGATCGCACCGCGGCGATGTCTTGTACACACGGCACATAATGATGGGTGTGAACCCACCTTTGCGGTCGAACGTGGCTTTCTTGAAGGATTTAAGGTGTATGACTTTTTAGGACATCCGGAGAATCTGCGTGTTCTATTCCGGGAAGGGGCACATAATCCGATTACCGATGCCCAGTATAAGAAGAACTTCGATTGGTTTGATCTGTCTTTTGGCCGGGGCAAGGCCACACAGAGTGAGTTTCCTGTGGAAACCATTCACAGATTTGATTGGCAGGCCTGGCGTGCCATGCAGACCGAGTCGGCCTTGAGACCTCCGGCTCAGGACTGCTCTGCACGCGAACGTATTACCTGGGCCCTGGGGCAAAAAAACGAGCCCCTGTCTGAAAGCTCGGACGCGCGTTTTCTGACCGACAAAGAATGCGAGACAATGACCCACGATCGGTGGTCTGTGGAGAACACAAAACGGATCAAGGTGTGCTTTGGAAACAATGTGCGTGGCAATGTCTACTACAATCCCACAGGCCAAGGACCGGCCCCTGTGGTGATCTGGCTGCATCCCTATTCTTATCACAGCGGATATAACGAAGGATATGGTGTCCAGGGGACCACCGTGTATCACCGCCTGGCGCAAGCGGGTTTTGTGGTCCTGGCGTACGACCAATGCGGCTTTGGCCTTCGCTTGCTGGAGGGACGTGACTTCTATCAGACTTACCCAAAATGGTCACGTCTCGGACGCTTGATTGAGGATGTGTCCAGGGCAGTGGACTTTCTCGTGGATGGCAAGGGAATCTCCCAGACCGTTTTGCCCAAGATTGACCCCAGAAAAATCACGGTGCTGGGCTATTCATTGGGCGGTATGGTAGGGCTCTATGCTGGCGCTTTGGACGAGCGTATAAACGCGGTGGCCTGCTTTGCCGGATTTACACCCATGCGAAGCGATACCGATGCCCAGTCTACTGGTGGGGTAAGGCGTCTCTGGGAGTGGCACGCACTGCAACCCAAACTGGGCCTGTTTCACGGGCGTGAAGCCGAGATTCCCTATGACTTTGATGAGGTGATCGCCATGATTGCCCCTCGCCCCTGTTTGATTGTTTCGCCGCAACAGGATCGAACTGCCAGTTTCGACGATGTGGTGGCCTGTGTGAAAAGAGCGCAAGCGGCATGGCAGGGCAGTGACAGGGCTCTGACTCATATTCAACCCAATGATATCAACCGTTTCCAGAAAGATCAGCATACCATGTTTTTCAAATGGCATGCCTCTCTTCAGTAAACGCATGGAATGGAGAAAAAATGGATACCAGACGACTATTCAGCCTGATGGCCTTGGCGGCGTTCTTTTCAAATTTTGCCTGGGCAGAGTCGAAGCCCAACGTGTTGTTTATTATTTCGGATGACCTGACAACCACCGCGCTTTCATGCTATGAAAACAAGGCGTGTTACACGCCGAACATTGATCGGTTGGCTGCTCAGGGTACGCGGTATACACGTACCTTTTGTCAGTTTCCCGTGTGCGGGCCGTCGCGTGCGTCGTTCATGTCGGGTTACTATCCCCATGCCACCGGTACCATGGGATATGTCAGCGGGCGAAAAAACATTGGCGACCGTGCCACATGGAGCCAGCACTTCATTAACAACGGTTATTATGTGGCGCGCGTGAGCAAGATCTTTCATATGGGCGTGCCAGGCGATATTGAAAAGGGCAGCAACGGGCAGGATGACGAGTTTTCGTGGATGGAACGTTTCAACAGCCAGGGGCCGGAGTGGAAGGCGCCGGGCCATGGCGAACTGCTGGAGAAGAATCCGGACGGCACCAGGCCGGTCAAGGGCGGCAATACGTTGGAACTGGTAAAGGCCGACGGTGATGATAGCGTACATTCCGATGGCAAGACTGCGAAGAAGGCCTGCGAACTGCTGCGCATCCACAAGCACGAGCCATTTTTTCTGGCCGTGGGTTTTGTGCGTCCGCATGTTCCGTTTGTCTCACCTCGGGCTTATTACGAGCCGTACGATTGGAACAACATTGTGTTACCGGAAAAGGTGGCAGGTGACTGGGATGACATTCCCAAAGCGGGGATCAACTACAAGACCAGCGTCAATCTGAATCTCAACACTGAGCAGGAAAAAAAGGCCGTTTCTGCCTACTATGCGTCGGTGGCCTTTATGGACGCACAAGTGGGCAAGGTGTTGGACACGCTCCGCCAGGAGGGCCTGGCCGACAACACCATCGTGATCTTCACGAGCGACCACGGTTTTCATCTTTGCGAGCATGATTTCTGGATGAAAGTCGGGCTCATGGATGAATCGTCGCGAGTGCCCCTGATCATTTCTGTACCAGGCAAGAAGCCGGCCGTGTGCGATTCGTTCGCGGAGTTGATCGATCTTTACCCCACGGTTGCCGAGTTGTGCGGTCTCGAAGTGCCCGCACGCCTCCAAGGTAAGAGTCTTGCTGAGACGCTGAATGATCCCTCACTCTCAGTACGCGATACGGCATTTTGCGTCAATGGAAATAGCTTCCTCTTGCGTACCGATGCATGGGCCTACATTCAGCATGGTAAAAAAGGAGAAAAAGGGCGACAGCTCTTCGACATGAAGAAAGATCCAAAGCAGTATACCAACCTCGCAGCCAAGTCTGAATATAGTCATGTGGTTGAGCGATTCAAGACCCGGCTCGCTGCCAAGCTCGAAGAACTCAGTCACAATGACCTTGACGACGTCAAAGCGGCGAACGCGAAGAAGACCCCTAAGAGAAAAAAGAAGACGTAGTCTTTAGGCGTGTGTCGGTTTATTGAAGCGTCCGGGTAAAATCATTTTCCCATTGGATACCACGCTCGGGTGAAATCATCATTTTGTTAAGGGTTTCATTGGGGTAGAGTTTGGGACCATCGTGATTGGGGTAGTACCAGCTGGACTCCCAATATCTTCGGTCTATCTCGAAGACATCAATATTGGTTTCGTGCTCCAAAGAAAATGTCTCGGGGAGTATGCCGTACCGTTTCATTTCACGCACATAGTAGGGGTGATGCCCAGCTGAACACTGTACGTATAGGGACGACCGGAAGTGCCTTGAAGCCGGTTGTGATGATTACCTGCCCAAACCCATTGATCGAAAAGAACTCTATAAAATGCTCTGTAAGTACTTGTCGCCCCTGCCCCCAGAAAGCTATTCAATGAGTGACAGCATTGACTCACTCACAAGTCAAGTTGAAGCACTGAGTCAATCTATCCATGATTCAGTGTCGTCAGTCGACGAAAAGGTCATTAACTGGGCAAGACTGGTTGAACGCGGAATGGACGAACATATTCTCAAAGAAATTACTCCCATGTTTCTTTCGGACAAAAAGATGTGATTGGCCAAACTGGTTGAGGCTGTGAGAGCCTGCCATGCTGAAGATATCAGATTGCACGTTCATGCCTTACATGGAGGGGCTGGAAACATTGGCGCCATGAGGCTGTCAAAGGTCGCCTTTGACCTTGAGAAAAAGGCTTCTCAAGAGGATTTATCCAACGCTGAAGATCTGTTGGAACGCATAGAAATGGCATTTCCTGGTTTGTCCTCTGAAAAAGTGAAAGTCCCAGGGGCAATGTCCAGGTTTTTCCTTGGCAACAGACGCATTCAGTATTATCATATATGCATAATTAAAACAAATTATGCATAAGGTTTATTTATGAGAACCACGCTTGATTTACCCCAAAGTTTAATTGAAGAGGCCATGAATGTATCCCATATCAAGACCAAGACGGCCTTGATAATCCAGGCCTTGGAAGAGTTTATCCGCCAGAATAAGATCACCAAGATCAAGCAGTACAAAGGTAAGGTTGACCTGGATATAGACCTGGACATCTTGCGGGACCGTTCATGAGCGTCCTGGTTGACAGCTCAATATGGATCGATTACTTAAGGAATGTCCGCAACAGCAAATCTGTGGATAAGCTTCTTGATGATAACGCCCTCGTCATCAATGACTTGGTCCTGGCCGAACTAATTCCCGCACTCATGCTGAAGCGGCAACAGTCCCTCATCAAGCATCTGAGAGTCATTCGTCGGCTTCCTCTTCGCATTGACTGGGATGATCTGATCAAAATGCAGGCTAAATGCCTGCGTAAGGGTATTAATAAGGTGGGCATTCCCGACCTAATCATTGCCCAGAACTCAATTCAGCACAAAATCGCACTTTACACGCGAGACAAGCATTTTCAGCTCCTGAGTCAGCACATCCCTTTAACGCTCTTTCAGGTGTAAATGTGCAGGAACTCTACCTTGCTTTCTGCGGTTGTCTTGTCATGAGATGACACAGCTAACGTGTTGATTCAAGGAAAAGAGACACGGGTGTCGTATGTACTGAAGTACTAATCGTCCAAAAGGTGGAAAAATGGTATATCCGAACATCAGGCATAATCCCCTTTAACCCCTGCAATACGACCATAAATATGATAGGCCGCTGCCTCACCATCCGCCTTGATTCTTGCCATACGTGCCATGATCCGAACTCCTTTAACAAATAGCCTATGGGCTAACAAAAGGACAAAAGATTCAAAGATGTCGTCTCAAGGTGTCTATTTATCTACTATTTACAAAACAGATTGGATTGTCAAGATCAAATTTCTCAGTAGTGAGTGTCCCTTAAGAATCCACCTTAAGAATCCATTACGAAGAATAAAACAAGGAACACACCAGGAAGAACGCTCTCAATTATAATCGTGACTTTAAGCAGTACAGCCTAACGCCTTTTATTCTCGGCATTATTGCCAATACGTAAGGGAAAAGCCAGATCATTTAATGCCTCGATATCGTGACATGAAAAACCCAAAGCCTGGAAGACCTCAATATCTTTGCCGTCCCGACAAACGGAGTTTATCCACCACTGAGGGCACTGAGGAACACAGAGAAATTCGAGCGTTGCTCGAACCGAGGTATTTCTAACCACTAATTTGCGATAATCTCCACTAATCAAATGACATTCGCCAGCAAAACCACCTGCCAAAGTGACCATGTCATCCCGAGGCACCGAGGGATCTATTAAACTGGCCTACGTAGTGACTCCAACAACCAACAACCGTATTTCACCACGAATTCAACGAATCCACACGAATCAATAAAAGGTCGAGCAAACAATTAAACTGTTCGAAGTGACTTGTCATCCCGAGGCATCGAGGGATCTATTCAACAAGCAACGCGAAGCGTTTCCAAAAAACTAACAACCCTCGGCCCGTGCAAGCTTCTTTCACCGGGCAGAAACCAGAAACCAACAA
>CAZBTJ010000196.1:0-8403 GCA_964494325.1 uncultured Pirellulales bacterium | reverse complement strand
ATTGCAGGTTATCAAGCAGTTTGAACAAACCGGCACCCAGGCGAACCGCTATGATGTAACTGTGCTGGTTAATGGCTTGCCCCTGGTACAGATTGAACTTAAGAAACGCGGCGTGGCCATTCGTGAAGCCTTTAATCAGGTACATCGCTATAGCAAAGAAAGCTTTAATAGCGACAACTCGCTGTATAAATATTTGCAGTTGTTTGTGATTTCAAACGGTACTGATAGCCGGTATTTTGCCAATACCACCCAGCGCAATAAAAACAGTTTTGATTTCACTATGAATTGGGCGAAAGCCGATAATAGCCTGATTAAAGACTTAAAAGACTTTACTGCTACATTCTTTCAAAAAAACACCCTGCTAAATGTGCTGCTGCATTATTCTGTATTTGATGTCAGTGATGTCCTTCTGGTGATGCGCCCTTACCAGATTGCGGCAACGGAACGCATTTTGTGGAAGATAAGAAGCTCCCATGGGGCCAAAAATTGGAGCAAACCCGAAAGTGGTGGCTACATCTGGCATACCACAGGCTCCGGCAAGACATTAACCAGTTTTAAGGCAGCACGTTTGGCCACCGAGTTGGATTTTATTGACAAGGTGTTTTTTGTGGTGGATCGTAAAGATCTGGATTACCAGACCATGAAGGAATACCAGCGCTTTTCACCGGATAGTGTCAATGGCTCTGACAGCACCGCCGGGCTCAAGCGTAATTTGGATAAAGATGACAATAAAATCATCGTCACCACCATCCAAAAGCTCAATAACCTGATGAAGGGTGAAAGCGACTTGCCTATCTACACTAAGCAGGTGGTGTTTATTTTTGATGAGGCACACCGCAGCCAGTTTGGTGAAGCGCAGAAAAACCTGAAGAAAAAATTTAAAAAGTTTTATCAGTTTGGCTTTACCGGAACACCGATATTTCCACAGAATGCCCTCGGTGCCGAGACCACGGCCAGTGTGTTTGGCCGTGAGTTGCATTCCTATGTTATCACCGACGCCATTCGCGATGAAAAGGTATTAAAGTTTAAGGTGGATTACAACGATGTGCGCCCTCATTTTAAGGCGATTGAAAGCGAGCTGGATGAGGAAAAACTCAAGGCTGCGGAAAATAAGCAAAATCTGTTGCATCCTGATCGTATTCGGGAAATTTCGCAGTATATTTTAGATAACTTCAGGCAAAAAACCCATCGCCGGCAAGCCGGTGCCAAAGGTTTTAACGCCATGTTTGCCGTGAGTCGTGTGGATGCCGCCAAGCTTTATTATGAGTCGTTCAAACAATTACAGAAAGATAGCGATAAGCCACTCAAAGTTGCCACCATCTTCTCGTTTGCCGCCAATGAAGAACAGGATGCCGTGGGCGTGATTCCGGATGAAAGCTTTGATACATCCGCAATGAACAGCAGCGACAAAGAGTTTTTAAGCGCAGCCATCGCCGACTATAACGCGCTGTTTAAAACCAATTTTGGCGTGGATAGCAGTGGCTTTCAAAACTATTACCGCGACCTGGCCAAGCGTGTAAAAAGCCAGGAAATCGACTTGCTGATCGTTGTCGGCATGTTTCTAACGGGTTTTGATGCCCCCAGGCTGAATACGCTGTTTGTCGATAAAAACCTGCATTACCATGGTTTGATGCAAGCCTATTCGCGCACCAACCGCATTTATGATGCCACCAAGACCTTTGGCAATATCGTCACTTTTCGCGACTTAGAGCAGGCCACGGTGGATGCCATTACCCTGTTTGGTGATAAAAACACCAAAAATGTAGTGCTGGAAAAAAGCTACAAGGAATACATGGAAGGCTTTACCGATCTGCTAACCGGTGAAGCGCGGCGCGGTTATATGGAGGTGGTCACAGAATTGCAGCAGTACTTTCCCAAGCCCGAAGAGATTGTTAAAGAATCCGATAAAAAAGCCTTTGCAAAATTATTCGGCGAATATTTGCGCGTTGAAAATGTGCTGCAGAACTACGATGAATTTGCCAGCCTGAAAGCATTGCAAAGCATCGACATGAGTGATCCAGAGGCGATTGAGGCATTTAAAGCCCAGCATTATTTAAGCGATGAAGACTTGGAGGAGCTGCAAGCGATTAAGGTGCCTGTCGAACGTAAAATTCAGGATTACCGGTCAACCTATAACGATATTCGTGATTGGCTGCGCTGTGAAAATGCAGCCGTTGGACAAGAGAACTCTACCATTGATTGGGACGATGTGATTTTTGAGGTAGACCTGCTTAAGTCGCAAGAGATAAATCTGGATTACATTCTGGAACTGATTTTTGAAAACAATAAAAAAGTGAAAGATAAAGCGGCACTGATTGAAGACGTCCGCCGAGTTATTCGTGCCAGCCTGGGCAACCGCGCGAAGGAGAGCCTGCTGGTTAATTTTATTAATCAAACCGACCTTGACCAAATTAATGATAAGGCCAGTGTTATTGATGCCTTTTTCGCCTTTGCCCAAGCGGAACAACGGCGTGAGGCAGATGAGCTCATTAATGCTGAAAATCTGAATACAGAGGCGGCCAGGCGTTATATAGAAACCTCATTAAAGCGGGAATTTGCCAGTGACAATGGTACGGAGCTCAATACTATTCTGCCTAAAATGAGTCCGTTAAATCCGCAATACCTGCCAAAAAAACATAGTGTTTTTCAAAAAATAGCCACTTTTGTTGAGAAGTTTAAAGGCGTGGGAGGCATAATTTAATGGTCGCACCGGGGTGGTGTATTAAAAAGTGACAGTTGCAATGTGAGCATATTAGGATCGTGTTTCGACATTGGACATTACGGCCTTTATGGTCCAAACAAAGCAGGAAAATCCTTTATGAAAAGATTAAATGTCCAATGTTGAAATACGCCCCTGGTGACCTTCTCTAGCCCGCCATGGAAGACCGCTGACAGCAGAACCGGAGTGTTCATACTGTGCCTCCATTTGTCCTGACAAACCGGAGTATGTCATTGACGATGGCCGCATTGTCGTAGTAGTGCAGCAGCTCGTAGTTCTCTTCGAGAAAACGGATGATACCGTACCTGCCATCTTCGTTGAGAAAACGTTCCAGCGACCACCCAGTCATCTTTCGTAACGACGTGATGGCGAAGGCAATCCATGTGGCTATGATTTGTTGCTCAGACATGGCAATATGGTAGCAAAACTCTCTGGGGCACTCAAGCCCGATTCGAACTGCTGAACATACGGAAGTGAACGGAAAATGGCTGACGTGATTTTTCTCGCGCAGTATTTTATGAATTTTCGTGTAGTATGTAATTTTAATCAAATATAGGGGATTTAAATGAAAATAGAGATTACGGCGGAGCTTGATACTCAGTACAAGGCTCTTCAAGATAAGATAGATGCATTGAAAAGAGGCGAGTGTAAATCATCAGATATAAAAAAAATAAGTTCATTACTTGGTATATACGTGGAGCGGGACGGGAAATATATGTTGAGGGTTCGAAGACCGGCGGGGGAGCTAACAGTAGAACAGCTTTGCGATACAGCGGATATTATGGATGCTAACAATGCTGATCATGCGCATTTTTCAACTCGTCAGAACATACAGCTGCATGGAATTCCTGCTGAAGATGTGTATTCAACTTTAGTCGCTTTAGGTCATCACGGAATGGTGTTTAAGGGCGGGGGCGGCAATACATTCAGGAGCCTGCCCGGCTCACCCTATGCAGGTATCTCAAAAACAGAGGTTTTTGATACCACTCCTTATATGGAGGCTGTCTGGGAATATGTTTTTGGTTACGAAAAGGCATTTAAGCTTGGTCGTAAGATCAAGGTTGGTTTCTCTTCAGAGCTATCCGACAATACCAACTGCGGAGTGCAGGATCTGGGACTGATGGCCGTCGTGCAGGATGGCAAAAAAGGATTTAAGATCTATGGCGGCGGAGGCCTGGGCCGTAATGAAATGCTTGGTTTTGTGCTTGTTCCGTTTCTTCCCGCTGAGAGGGCTTTGCAGGCAGTGGTTGCAGCAATAGATCTTTTTTCTGAGCATGGCGATCGAGAAAATCGATCAAAGGCCAGGCTTAGATTTGTGAGGCAGAGACTGGGCGAAGATCGCTACCGTCAACTCTATCTTGAATATCTCAAGAAAACCGATGCCCCATTGCTGGAAAATCTCCCTGAAATTGATTACAGCAGACAGGCCCGACAAGCCGTGGTTCTTAGCGATGAGGCACCGACCTCGGAAGCATATGCCGGATGGCTTCAGCGGGCGGTTCAGGCGACCAGATTTTCTGATGTTGTTTCTGTGCAGCTCTACATCCGCAAAGGAATCTTTAAAGCTCAGGATCTGCGGGCACTGGCCACTCTGGTGCAGCAGGTTGGCTCACCGGAAATTCGTTTGACATCACAACAGGATGCGATTATTCCATTTGTTCATAAGTCAGCACTGCCGCTGGTTTATAAGATGCTCATAGAAAAATTGCCCGATCAGGCAGCGACAGATGGAAACTTTGACAGACAGATTATTTCATGTATCGGTGCCGGACGCTGTCCCATCGGCATTGTCAAGGCCCCTGATGTAGCCGATTGTATCTCGGAGGCTCTGGATCAGCTCTTTAAAGAATATCCGAATATTCAAAATTCTGTCTTTGCCGGGATTATCGATGGCATCAGGATCTCTGGTTGTCCTAGCTCATGCGGGCTCAATCAGATTGCTGCCATCGGCTTTGGTGGACGTATCAAAAAGATAGATGGAAAACTAATCGAAATTCTCCAGGTTTTTATCGGAGGAAATATCTCCGAAGATGGCCATTATCTCGCGGTAACATCGCCGGAGTGGTGGATCAGGGCCTCTGATGCCGGGGTGTTTACAGCTAATTTGACCAGGGAATATCTGGTGAACTTTCAAAATGGAAACCACCTGAGTTTGCGGACGTTCATGCTGCAGAAACGTGAAGACTTTGATCCTTTACAATATATCTGAGTCTTTTTTTTTGGGTCGATTCAATTTAGTTGAAGGACATTACAAAGTGCTCAATAATCCAAAGTGTGAACTACAGACCAGTTTTCGTATGTAGTTCACGCTTCAGCGTGTTGAATTATACAAAAAAGCCGCGTTGTAACTAATTTAATCAGCATTAGTCGCTCAGCATCAGTTTGACAACCTCCTTAATCTAGGCTATCTTAACTGCTATGCATTTGACCTCTTGTTTTCTTGATCGCCATAGCCTGAGGCGATGGCGGTTTATGTGTGTTTCGGAGTTCAGGGTTCAGAGGTCAGGGTTTAGTATGGATAGGTCAATTTGCGAAACATTTTACTGAGTCGAGCGGAGGGTGACGGGCCGACGGATGTCGGTAGCGTAGCAGAGCGGAGTGGTAAACTCTGCACTCTAAACTCTAAACTCTAAACTCTAAAATTTGACGTCTTTGGATTGCGTTTGAAAGCAGCTTTAGCTGCATATGACTGAGATGGTGTTATTTAAGGAGATTTTTAGATGTCTATGAAACAGGTTTTGCTGAGTGACGTCGCTGAGCAGATGCGGCCGGGGGATATAATTGCTTTTTCGGGGAAGACCCGCTTCTCCCGCTTAATCAGATTGGCAACACGCTCAATTGTGTCGCATGTGGGTATTATCCATGCAGCTGGCAGGAGTGTAGATCTGATAGAATCGGTGACATTTGAGCAGGATTGCATCACGGGAGAGGATATCGACGGGGTGTGGCTCAACCACATCAAAAAGCGGGTTGATAACTATGCTGGGATGATATGGTGGCTACCACTGAATGAAGCTGCCAGATTTAGGCTTAATCAGAAGAAGATGATCGATTTTCTTAAAACCACTTACGGTAAAAGCTATGATATGCCGCAGGCTATCAAAGCGGTTGTTGATCTGATTGAGGAAAATCCGTTTTTTGATCTCTCTACTTACAACCATGAAGATTTTGATGCGTTCTTCTGCTCTGAGCTGGCCACTGCGGCTTTGAGAGCCGGAGAGGTGATAGATCAGATCAACCCATCTGAGGTTACTCCGGTCAATTTGTGCTCTTTTAATATATTCTCTGATGATTACTATCAACTCAGAGGCAGGCGCAAAGAGCTTGATGAATTTAATACACTTGATCCAGAGGGATTCGGCATCAGGTAAGCAAAAGGGGAATTATGAATAACAGAGAAGAGCTGGCAAAAAAACTTGAATTAATCCGTAAAACGATAGCTGGTGTGGTTGTGGGTCAGCAGGATCTGGTTAACAAGCTGCTGACAGCACTTATATGTAATGGACATGTCTTGATTGAGGGTGTTCCCGGTGTAGCCAAAACCTTGATGGTTAATGTTCTTTCGCAGTCGCTGGGAGCCCAGTGCAGCAGAGTGCAGTTTACCCCGGACCTCCTGCCGGGAGATCTGATCGGAACTCAGATCTATCGCGCCGAAAGCGGGGAGTTTGAAACTTGCAAGGGTCCGATCTTTGCTAATCTGGTTCTGGCTGATGAGATTAACCGTGCTCCGGCTAAAGTGCAGAGCGCTCTGCTGGAGGCAATGCAGGAACATCAGGTTACTCTCGGCAAACAGAGCCATAAGCTTCCGGAGCCCTTTATGGTGCTTGCAACCCAGAATCCAATTGAACAGGAGGGTACTTATGCCCTGCCTGAAGCGCAGATTGACCGCTTTATGTTTAAGGTGATTGTCACCTACCCCGATATGAATGAGGAGCACTCAATCATGAAGCGCATGGCCAGAAGCGCTCCTGTAACAACCGTTGAGGCGGTTGCCTCGCTTGAGGATATCGTTGAGATGCGCTCGCTGCTGGATGAAATCTATATGGATGAAAAAATAGAACACTACATCCTGCGTCTGGTGGCAGCCACCCGTAACCCCGCTGACTACAATATGAGCGATCTGTCCCCCTATATACGCTTCGGCGCATCACCACGTGCATCTATATTTCTGGCGTTGGCCGCACGCGGGCATGCCCTGGTTCGGGGTGCCAGCTTTGTGACACCGGATGACGTCAAAGCTGTCCTTCACGATGTGGTTCGTCATCGTATTGCCATTACTTATCGTGCTGAGGCAGATGGCATGAACTCAAGTAAAATTCTTGACCGTATTGCCGCTACAGTTGCTGTCGATGTTTAGCGGGGGGGCGTGAGTTCAGAGTCGAGAGTTGAAAGCTCAGTATGGAGAAATGAACTGGCGAAGAATTTACTGAGTCGAATAGAGGGAGACGGACCTGTGGATGTCGGCAACGTAGCGGAGCGAAGTGGTAAACCTGAAAACCTGAACCCTGAACCCTGCTTTCCGTTATTATTTTTCTTGGAACTGATGAATGAATAGCAATAATCTTGATCAAAGAGTTAAACAGCTGCAGTTGCAGATACGTTATCCGGTCGAACATCTGTTGGCAGGTGAGTACCGCAGTGTCTTCAAGGGGCGCGGCATGGATTTCGATGAGCTGCGCGAGTATGCGCCAGGCGATGACGTGCGGGTTATCGATTGGAATGTGACTGCCCGTACCGGCCATCCATATATACGACGTTATATTGAAGAACGAGAACTGGCAGTCTGGTTTCTGGTTGATGCTTCCGCGTCCTGTCGGTCCGGTTCTGGAGAACGGACCAAGTGGGATGTGGTGCATGAAATTGTTGCACTGCTGGCGCTTTCAGCCAGCCGCAATAACGACCGATCCGGTCTGATTATGTTCTCCGACAGGATTGAACATGTGGTGTCGGCCCGCAAGGGAATGCAGCACACCCTGCGGCTCCTGAAGGATCTGATGAGTATAGAACCGCAGGGACGGGCAACATCGCTGCAGGTGGCTCTGGACTGCATTGGACATCTGGTCAATAAACGGGCTCTGGTTTTTGTGATATCCGACTTTTTTCTGGATTGCAACCGCGATCAGCTTGGCCCGACAATCTTTAAACACGATCTGGTGGCAATTGCAGTTAACGATCCGTTTGAACGTCAGCCCCCGGTTTGCGGGTTGACCGCAGTTATCGACTCCGAAAGTGGCGAGGAGAGACTTTGCGATTTCAATCGTAATCTCCAAAGTGATTTTGCCGATAGCTTTGCCTCGCATCGTAAAGAAATAAAAGATGAATTTATGTCGGTTAATGCAGATATGATTGAGTTGGATACAGGGAGCGATTGCGTGGAGGCGTTAACGATTTTTTTTCGCAACCGTCTGCGCCGTATCTATGATGAAAGCGGAGGGTAGGGGCGACACCTGTGTCGCCCTTCGTGTCGCCCTTGAATGAAATTGCTCAGGAATTTATTATGACAAAAATTAGAATAGCTATGGCAACAATTCTGCTTTCGTTCTGCGCGGTGGCGCAGGTGAAACTGGATATGACACCGCGCCGCTTCAGTGTGATTCCCGGGGAGGTTTGTCGGGTCGGTCTGACTGTGGAGTCGGAGAGTGCCGCGAGTGCCGTGCTGCGAGTGCCGCATTCATCCAACCTGG
>CAZBTJ010000195.1:0-8410 GCA_964494325.1 uncultured Pirellulales bacterium | reverse complement strand
CCTACTGAAAACTGAATACCACAGGGCTTTTTGCAAAAGTCCAGTTATAAGAGACACCTGGGACTTCACCTGATGATTCTTCTTATCCTGACAGTGAGCCATGTCGCGATATCCGCCTCCCAAACCTGGCTCGAACTACACGGACGAAATCGTGTTTGCCTGCAGACAGGAAGGACGCGATGGCCATTGGTATGCCAGTTTCGGGTATTATGCGAATAATGAGGATCGAAAAGCCTATGGGGCACAGGGACATTTGATGGTCTTGAATGTTCGCACGGGCAAAACCAGGATACTTCTGGAAGATGTCAAGGGCACGGTTCGTGATCCCCAGGTCTCGTATAATGGCCAGACTATTCTGTTTTCCTATCGTCCTGGCGGCACCGATCAATTTCATCTGTATGAATTCAACCGGGACGGCAGCGGCTTGAAACAACTGACCCACGGGATCTATGATGATTTTGAGCCCACCTATCTGCCAGACGGCGGGATTGCCTTTGTGTCCAGTCGGGGCAAGCGATGGGTCAACTGCTGGCTCACCCAGGTGGCCATCCTCTATCGGTGTGACAGCGACGGGTCCAACATCCAGCCCCTGTCCTGTAATGGCGAGCAGGACAACACGCCCTGGGCCCTGTGTCACGCAGGCAAACTCTGCCTGGGAAAAATCAAGCGGTTTGACATGCCAGGATTCCAGCCGCCCAAGGCCTATGTACGAGAGATGCAGCGGTACGGTGTGTTACCCAAGGAACCAGACCAGGGTCCCGTAAATAGCTACCGCCTGGACCAGGCCTACTGGCAGTCTCTCTGGCACCAGCCTTCAAAAAAAACACAGCATTGACAGGACTTTTGCAGAAAGCCCTGTAGTGTTCAGTTTTCAGTCAGCAGTTTTTAGAAGAACGTATTTCTCAAACGGTATACTGTCATCTAAAAACTGAAAACTTGAAGTTTGCAAAACTTCACCATTAATTCAGACTTGTATGGGAACAACAAACATGAACAACAGCCTGACGAGCCGTATCCCTATTGTCATTATTTTTTTCAGTGGCCTTATGTGTTGCCAAGGTGTTACCGCAACCACGGCAATAGAGAGTCCTTACCTGTCTCCTAAAGATATCGTGGCCTCGCCTAATGGCCATCGACTCTATGTAGCCCTCCACACAGGACAGGCCATTGCCGCGATAAATATCCAAGAAAGCCGGGTCTTTCACACCGTGGCTCTGCCCTATATGCCCCGAGCCCTGGCACTGTCACAGGACGGCCATACATTGATTGTGGCCGGCGGAGGTGTCACAGGCCAGATCAGCTTGATTGACACCGTGACGGGGATTATCAAGCGTACCCTGTCGGTGGGACATACCCCCTCAGACCTGGTAATCAGCCCCAATGGGAAGACACTCTATGTGTGCCTTCAGTTTGATCGAGATGTTCAAGTTTTTGACCTGGATAGCTTAACCCTGGAAGCCACCATTCCGGTGTCGCGTGATCCTTCTGCCATGGCCGTGTCTCCTGACGGCAGCACGCTGCTCGTGACTCACCTCTCGCCTGATGGGCAATTTGCGTATGTAACTCACATCCTGGCACGCTACCAAATACCCACCACGCAACTTGAACGCGGATGGACCAACACCAATGCCCTGAGCATTCTGGATGTAAAGAGGCAGACGATTGTCAATACTGTCCTGCTGGACGATGTGGACCTCGGTGCAGCCAACCCCTGGGGACTGACCTGCTCTGAGGACGGCCGGTTGATCAGCATCACGCTCTCCGGCACGCAGGAACTGTGCGTGATCGACCGGATCGCCCTGCATGACCGTCTAAATAAAGTGGCCAGGGGAGAGCCTGTGACTAGTGTGGCGCTCTCACCCAACGACGTACCCAATGACCTGGCCTTTACCGCGGATATCAAACAGCGGATTAAACTCCTTGGCAACGGACCTCGCAGTGTGGCACTCATCAAAAAACGGGCCTATGTGGCAGAATACTTTACAGATTCCATCACGGTATTGGATCTGACCGATCCATCAAACGCATCCATGTCTTCCATTAAACTGGGACCGGATGCAGTTATCACACCGGTTCGCGACGGCGAACGACTCTTTCACGATGCCACCATCTGCTTTCAAAACTGGCAAAGCTGTGCGACCTGTCATCCGGGGGCACGGATGGACGCATTGAACTGGGACCTCTTGAACGATGGGCTTGGCAATCCCAAAAACACCAAGAGCATGCTCCTGACGCATGCCACCCCACCGTCCATGGTCACCGGCGTTCGCCCCAACGCTGAAGCCGCCGTTCGTGCCGGTATTCGACATATTCTATTTTCTGTCAGGCCAGAAACCGAGGCCGAGGCGATCGACGCCTACTTAAAATCCCTCACCCCAGTGCCCAGTCCCTACCTGGTGCAGGGACGTTTGAGTGACTCTGCCGGCCGTGGCCAAGCCGTCTTCAAAAAGGCCAATTGTGCCATGTGCCACCCAGCCCCCCTGTATACGGACCAAAAACAGCACGCTGTGGGCACGGGTCGGGGCCGAGAAGAGAATGTGGCATTTGACACCCCCACCCTGATTGAGGCCTGGCGAAACGCCCCCTACCTTCACGATGGACGTTCAGCCACCTTGAAAGAGGTGCTCACCCTCTACAACACCAGCGACAAACATGGGCACACGACAGATCTGTCAGATCAGGACATAAACGATCTAACGGCATTTTTACGATCCTTGTGAGCCTCAGAGCGTGTCCGCCTGGTACACGTCAGACTGTTCAGAAAAAGGGTGTAACGTTTTCGTGGGATGACGCGTATAATGAGAGATGCCCTAATATCCAGTCGTAGATTTTGTGTTCACTCATAATACCCTTTGATCGGTCAGGCAGAGATGACAAACCACACAGATTTCCGCCAACTCTACGCCACAACCCTCGACGCATGGCTCGGCATAGACAGCAAAGCCGTGCTCGGACAACAGTTCGGTCTGGTTGATTGCCTTAAAGTTTGAGTCACAGGCATGCTGCCTGCGTGTTCGCCAATCGTACCGCCTGACAAACCCAAAAAGGGTGTCAATTCTTCCTGGCCCACCTTTGGATAGACATCAAACGGCCTCAGCACACAATCAGTATACACCCAGGCCAGGATTCAGGCATGGCAGCCACAACTGTTGGCGAACAGAATCTTTTCAAGACAGTGGGTTTTGTGCAGAAAAGTGATTGCATGCCGTCATGGATCAGACTATGCTCTTTTTCGAGAATAAACGAGCATAGGAGTTCGAAAGTGACTCATTGGATAACGACTACGCAGCGTCTGGAGAGCCTCAAGATAACGCGTGATGAATCGGCATGGACCGAGTTTTGCACTCATTTTCAGCCCGTCGTAATTCAATTTGCCAGAAAGCTTGGCCTGTCAAACGTTGAGGCGGAAGATGCCGCCCAGGAAACGATGGCCACATTTTTCAAGGCTTTTAAAAGCGGTAAATACGACCCAGATAAAGGGCGTCTTAGCAATTGGCTTTTCGGGATAGCCAAACGTGTCACGCTCAACTTAAGAGGACGGCGACCTCTTGAGAAGCTCATAGCGAATAAGGCAACGGGTACGTCATTCTGGGATATGGTGCAGGATGATAGGACCCTGGGCCAAACGTGGGAATTAGAGTGGCAACACATGGTCATGAACAAATGCCTGGAGCAAGTTCGCCAAGAATTTAACCCGAGAGTCTTTGGAGCCTTCAGGCATTATGCGATCGATCAATTGTCTATTGAAGAAGTCTGTCACAGGTTTGACATGTCCCCCAATGCGGTGTATATAGCGAAGAGTCGCGTTTTGTCTCGATTACGCGAATTAAGACAGCAATTTGAATAGTACCTCTAAATGACAATCAGATGAAGTGTCCAGGACAAGAGTTTATTGAACATTATATCCAAGGTCAATTAGGGCCTGAAACTCTTGGTGAGTTTACAGACCATCTTCAGGCCTGCACAAGGTGTCAGACTGTGGTGGCAGAAGCTCAGGAAAATGAAAACCTCCTGGTTGAGTTACGCCGTATTGATAGAACAAAATCCCAACCTCTTGACCTCGCAGAAAATGAGATATCCACAATCGATCAAGCACAACGACTTTTGGGTGAAAGGTATCGTGTCATCAGGAAGATTGGCGAAGGTGCCGCAGGCCATGTTTTTCAAGTCGCTGATACGGTTCTGGATCGACTGGTGGCTGTAAAGTTCCTTCGAAAGAGACTCTCGACGCACGACACCGACTCGAAACGATGGCATGAACCTCGTCTGATGAGCCAGCTTAACCATCCCAGCGTCGCTCAGGTTTTCGAAATAGGCGAGATTGAAAGACATCGGTTTATTGTGATGGAATGGGTGGATGGCCTGCCCCTGACGGATGCCTGGAAAGACCTGCCGCTAGAGCAAAGATTGAACATTTATTTGAGGATATTGGATGCCATCTCTGCGGCCCACGCACAGGGCATTATTCACCGGGATATCAAGCCCTCAAACATTCTCGTCAGTTCGCACGATAAGCCAAAAGTCCTGGATTTCGGAATCGCGATTGAAACACATTATTTGTCCGGCGTTAAGCAGGATGTTTACCGTGGCACACCCACCTACAGCGCACCTGAGCAGATAACCAGACCGATACAAATCTTCCCTTCGACGGATGTGTTCGCCTTAGGTATTCTTCTTTACGAGTTGCTTACAGACACGTTGCCCTTTCCGCAGACCGATCCAGAGACATTGTTCGAAGCGATCAAGACAAAACACCCCGAATTGCCCAGTGCCATTCGACAAAAAGTTCCAATATCTCTGCAAAACATCTGTCTCAAGGCTTTGGAAAAAGATCCCCAAAACAGATATTCAACCGCACGCGATTTGGCAGAAGACATCCATCGATACCTGCGAGGGGAAAAAGTGTGGTCCAGGCCTTCCTTCCTGTCGGATAAGATTCAACAAGACCTGTTTTATCATTGCCAAAAGCTCAAAGTTTGGCGTGACAATGAGTTGCTCACAGAAAAGGAGTTCGACCGGCTGGAGAATATCTATGAGCGCGTTATATCCCCACCCGACCTGTCCATTATCGAAGCAAGAAAGTTGTCCTTTTCACAGGTCTGCCTGTATTTGGGTGGCTGGATCGTGGTGCTAGGTAGTTTTGTTCTTTTCTACAAAACCTGGGAGAGTATTCCTGCCTTGTGGAGACCTTTACCAGCTGTAGGCGCGACCAGTCTGATGATCATGCTTGGTACCGGTATGTGGAACAAAAACGAAAGCAGACTGGCTGTCGGGTTTCTATCGACTGCGAATCTGTTGGTTCCCATCACGCTCCTCTTGACTTTGGCCCAGTGGAACCTATTGTCTTTTGAACAGTACCCGTTTGGGCAAGAATCGATCGCCGAGTGGCTGAACCAGGAAGAGTCGTATGTAATTGTCGGAAATACCCAGCTGTTCTTGTCATCTTTTTGCTGGTTTGGGATGTCGCTTTTCTTTCTACGACTTACCCGGTCATCAATCTTTGTCCTTTTTGCCATCCTATCATTTCTAACCTGGCTTACCAGTTGCTACATAATCACTGGCATGATAGGCTTGGAAGACAAGTTTGATCCATGGGCAAGTGAAATAGTGGCTGGCAGGTATCTGTTTCCCGGCATGGGCTTTTTTGTGCTGGGTGCCCTATTGGACCGACACAAGTTCACCCATTATGCCTGGCCCCTGTCTATGGTTGGCCTTGTTCTGATAGCAATTTCTCTGTCAGTCATTGCAATCTCTGACTCTACATTTTTTGGCTGGCTCCTGCAATGGAAGCCGCAATTCCTCGAAGAGGATGAATCCAAACTTCTCAGCTTCTTATGTAACGGGCTGATATATCTTGGACTCGCCGGCCTGTGCAGGTCACTGGGAACACGCCTTCAGCGTACCTTGGCCTCAATCCTCAACTGGCTTGGCCCAGTCCACATCCTTGGCACCCTAAGAATGCTCGATTCCGAGGGGTTGGTCAGTTCCAAAAGTCACGCACTGGTCTACCGCATACTATTGCCAATCGCATCAATAGGTTTTGTCTTCGGCAGCGTGGCGAGGCAAATGAAATCATTCTTCTTTTCAGGACTCGTGGGTATCGCCGCCGCAGTCCAACGATTTACCACCGAATATCTGGAAAATTTCTTTGCCTGGCCCGTGTCACTCATTATGACAGGCATTATCTGGATGCTCGTCTCATGGCGTGTCCCTGTTTGGAAAGCCAACAGGCGGCTCAAACAGGGTAAGCAAGCGGAATCAAAGGATTCAGGCTCAAAGAAAAAACCTCATGCATAAGCACCGACCAAAGGGTCGTCCGCCATGTTTCCCTCACATAATATCGATATTTATCATTTTTTCAGAAAGATGTGACCCAGAAACCACCAATACACCCTGGTATCAGATAACACACTTTTTGGAAAGGAACTAGAAATGAGAACAAGGAGAACTGTATTCTGTGTTTGTGTTTTACTGTTGAGCGGTTGCCTGCCATCCCTTCATCAACTTTACACTAATGAAACCCTGATTTTTGAAGAAGGGCTTGTTGGTAAGTGGAGGACAGATGGAGACGACATTTGGCAGTTTCGAAAGGCAGAAGACAAGGGATATGAGTTGAGAATCTACGAGACACAAGAAGCCTGCGGTCGATTCGAGGCCCATCTGGTCGAAATCGACGGTTGGATGTTTCTTGATCTTTATCCCGATGATGAGGCCATTAGCGACCTGGATGATTTTTATGCGTCGCACCTCATGCCAGTCCATACATTTATCAAGGTTAACCAAATTCTACCGACGCTGCAGTTACAAATGATGGATCCCGGTAAAGTTGAGGAGATGCTGGAAGATGACCCCAATGTTATAAAACACGAAATCGCAAACGACTGCATTGTATTAACCGCAACAACCGAGCAACTTCAGGCATTTCTGGTCGCACATATTGAGACATTATTCGGCCATGAATCCGACCCTACTGATGACGCTGAAGCAATGACACGTTTAGAACCGCTATACAGTGATAAAGATATCGTTTTTGATTCGAACCTCATCGGACAATGGGAGGGAAATGACGGTGAAATACTGGATGCCCAAAAAATGGGAGAGAATGCCTATGATTTGATGCTCATTGAAAAGGATGGCGAGGCACATCAATTATTCGCAAATCTTCTTCAAATTAATGGCAGACGCTTTCTGGCGATGTTTTCGGATAAATCTGAGTTGAGTCCAAATGAACCGTACGCCTATGCTTTTCATCTTATACCGGATGAAGTCCTGGAAATTGAGCAGACGAAGCTGAATTTAACACTGCGGAGAATTGATTACGACCAGATCTCACGCGTGCTGCAAAGTGATCCTCTTGAGGCCATAGAACCAGCTACAAATCTGTCGCATTTTTTCGAAGGTGTCCGGATTGAACCACAGGATGTTCGGGTACGTTAACATCACGAATTAGAAACATGTTTTTTCGGGAAGACCAAAGGGCAAAGATGAGTTTTTACCAGAAATCTGGAAAAAGAAACTGGACGAGCGTGAGAACATTGTGAAGGACCTTATGGCGGCAGACATCAAAATGGCATATCGGCTGTCTGCCAACCCTTGGCCTGCCTTTGACACGAAGGATTTCCACACGCACGATGTCAAATTTCAGGGCAGGCACATTGATTGCAGCAAAGGTATCATGGTTACGTTCCCAGGGCATTGTGACCCTATCCATGCGCCACACGGATGTGCAACCTTAAAAGAGCATCACATTGCACTGCAATGTGATGCTCGTATTGAATCGGCTGTGGTGCGTATCCCAGAGAACGACCCTGCTTGCCTGTTTACCCTCGCGAGAGACAAAGTAGTCGATCTCCGGTGCAATCGTCTTGAGATCCACACCCGCAGCCACCAGGGCCTGGCCCACTTCGGGATCCTCCCGTGTCAGTCCATATACAGCCTTGAGCACCTTGACCATGTCGCCCAACCACCCTGCCAGAGCCAACCGGGAACTCAGAACCTTTAGGTTGATCACAGCTTCAACCGTCAAGTCTGCGATCCTCTCGGACCAGAGGGTTTGTGCCTTTAGCCGCGACTCCTCATAGCGTTTGTCCAAAACCAAAATGGGGCCAACCTTGAACAGTCGTGGGATTCTCCGACAGGCTCCTAGTTGTTGGCACCCCTTTTCTTGGCCTTGGCTTTGCGTTCGACTTTTTTCTCTCCCTGTTTTTTGGCTCTGGTTTGTGGCTTGGCCTTTTTCTGGGCTCCCAGTCTCCTCTTGAACTGCTTTTCTTTGACAGCGATTACTTGGTCGATGGCAGCCACGGTTTTTGTGGCTTTTTCTTTCACAGCAATCAAACGCACTTTACGCCAGGGCGCCACCGCAACTTCAAAGGCCTTTTTGGCTCTGGCAATCTTCTGTTGTTCAGGCGTC
>CAZBTJ010000194.1:0-8449 GCA_964494325.1 uncultured Pirellulales bacterium | reverse complement strand
CTCGTCCGGGTCTGTGGGGGAGCTCTCGGGAAACCGAGGGCTCTACCCGGAAATTTCTACGAATAACCAACAACAAAAAACAATCTTACACAGAGGCACGGAGGGCTGACGCTGAATTCGAATGATCCTATCTGTCTACTGCAGCCACAGTGTCTTCGAATGGTGGGATTTTGACAGAAAGTTTTGGAAGGGCGGAGCCGGTTCGCGTTTTTCCTTTGGCTGCGTGACCCGCCGTCAAAACACGCTGCGCGTGTACCACTTCGTGGGAGTCCTATGCCCGTCACCATGTCAGGGCAAGCTAGGTCAATGGAGAGCGGTATGTTCGCTGATCATACGCTCCATTTTGGCGTCCAGGTGAGGATCTATGGTTTGGTGCTGTTTATCACTTTGAAACCATGTCAGGATTTCCTGTGCGCCCTGCGCAAAGGAGACCTGAGCCTGAAACGAGGGGGTCAGATCCTTGATCTTGCTGTTGTCGAAGACCATACTGTATGCTTTGTCTCCCAACAGGCCCTCGCCCCATTCTTGATCATACCGCAGGATAGTCTCTGACGGTAGATGGCAAAGATTCGCCTCCACCCCGGCCACTTTGGCCATGGTCTGGTAGATTTGATTCCAGGTCAGGATTTCATCACTGGTGATGTGATAGGTCTGCCCCAAGGCCTGGGGATCTCCCAGCAGGGGCACGAATCCCCTGGCAAAATCCGTGTGGTGGGTCAGGGTCCAGAGTGACTCGCCGTTGCCGTGGACAATCACGGGTTTTCCCTTGAGTAGGCGGTGCAGTGTGGTGGCCCCACCACGTAGGGGAATCTTGGTGGCATCATAGGTGTGGGAGGGACGCACGATGGTCACTGGAAATTCGCTCTTCTGAGCTGCCTCATTTAACCACGTTTCACAGCGAATCTTTTGGTGGGCATAGTCCCAAAAGGGATTCTGCGTGGGATGGGATTCCACGACGGGCAGACGAGGGGGCTTGGCATACACCGATGCGGAACTGATAAACACGTACTGTGACGTCTTGCCGCTGAAAAGGGCCATGTCCCGCTGTACATCGGTTGGTCTGTAGGCAATCCAATCGACCACACAATCAAAGGTCTTTCCCTTGAGCAGGCCTGTGACCTGATCCGTATGGTTGATATTGGCCTTCAGATGTCGGCTGCCCTGGGGCAGGGGATTGTCTGATGCCCCTCGATTTAACAGAGTGAGTTCATGGCCTTGTGCCAAAACAGCTTTTGAACAGGCCGAGCTGATTACGCCCGTGCCACCTATAAAGAGTATTTTCATACTAGTTCAATGCCTCCAGACCAAGAAACACATATGATAGCTGAAAAACGGAGAGCTGAAAACTGAAAACCACAGGGTTTTTTCCAGAAGTCCTGTAATGGCGCAAATGCCACAATTGTCCAAGAAATGACATATTCTGATTGGTTGTTTTATGCTGTTAATGCTATCATTAGAAGCAAGTTCTATCGGGTCACTTCCATCAAGAACAAGAGATTGCTTGCTTTGACAAGGAGACTAAACACGATGCGCAAAACAACAGAGTCAAGTTTGAGATTCATGATCAGTATAGGCCTGGTTGTGTTTGGGACGGTATGTGTACAGGCTGGCACCAAACATGGTTCGGTGGGACGTTATCCGAGTTACGAGGGCCTGGTCATGGCTGGATATCAGGGCTGGTTCCGGGCACCTGGAGATGGTTCTGGTCGAGGTTGGGGACATTTCGGCAGGGGGCGTGGTTTTAATGAGCAGCGATGTACCATTGATATCTGGCCTGATGTGTCTGAGTATAAAAAGACGTATGAAACCTCGTTCAAGCACGCTGACGGTACTGCCGCTCGTGTGTTCAGTTCCATGGATGCCAGTACCACGGATCTGCACTTCAAGTGGATGAAGGACTATGGCGTGGATGGCGTGTTTATGCAGCGATTTTTTGGTGTGGCCCGTTCACGTGACATGAACAAGTCTGGAAATGTCATACTTAAGCATGCCATGGTCGCTTCGAAGAAGTACGACCGTGCCTTCGCTGTGATGTATGATCTGTCCGGACTCAAATCCCGGGGTGAGGACTGCTCTGCCATTATCACGGACTGGAAGGAACTGGTGGACGATCTGAAGGTGACAAATCAGGAGACCTACCTGTTTCACAGGGGAAAGCCTCTGGTCACGATCTGGGGACTGGGTTTTCCGGATCGGTCGTACAACATTCGGCACATCGGTATTGACCGCCTGATCGATTTTCTCAAGAACGACCCCGTGTATGGCGGCTGTAGCGTGATGCTGGGTGTGCCCACCTATTTCCGTGAATTGAATGCGGACTGCCTGCCTGATCCGTATCTCCACAAGATCATTGAATCCGCGGATATTGTGTTGCCCTGGATGGTACAGCGTTTTACGCCCCTGATTCACAATGAGATGGATCGCTTGCGTGACCACATCAAGGCGGACATTGCCTGGTGTGCCCAGCGCAAGGTCGATTATGTGCCCATTGTGACGCCTGGTTTTACCTGGCACAATCTGTCCAACGAGGCATTGAAACCCGTACGTCCGTTGGGTGCGATTCCCAGACACAAGGGACGCTTTTACTGGGACCAGATACATACGTCGATCAAGGCCGGTGCCAAGATGATTTATGTGGCCATGTTCGATGAAATTGATGAAGGCACTGCCATCATGAAGTGCAGCAACACCCCCCCCAATGGTTCTGTGACACGTTTTATCGATTACGAGGGTATGCCCACGGACCACTACCTCTGGCTGACCGGTTTGGGTGCCAAGATGCTGCGTAAAGATATGCCTCTTACGGAGGCCATGCCCACACGCAATTAGTATTTGAAGTTTTACAAACTTCAAGTTTTCAGTTTTCAGCTGACAGTATACAGTAGGAAAGACGCGCTTTTCTGGAAACTGTACACCACTGGGTTGTTTGCAAAAGTTCTGTCGTATCATTCATCGTTTTTTGAAAGTGTATTATTGGTGGAAATCAGACATGAATATGAAAAACAGAAACATCCTGAAATACTGAGCATCGCATGGGCCGCCGCCTTTCTAGGCTTTGCCCATACTGCGTGGGCTTTTGATGATCCGTTCGCTGCTTTCTTGGATTCTGTGCCCGCTGCTAAGCAAACCATCAAGCAAGAGAACGAAGGGTCAGGTGTATCAGCGATTACCACTAAGTCCTTCACGTTTACTTCACGCAATGGCACAAGCACAGTGTATGCGATTTTGGCGTACCCTCAACTGACTGGCAAGGTCCCTGGCATCCTGGTTCTGCACGGTGGTGGTGGTTTTGCCGAAGGCCTCAGAAATGAGGTCAAGGGCCATGCTAGGGCAGGCTATGTGGCCATGACCCTTGATATGCCTGACATATGCACAGACGATAAATCCAGAACAGGGCATACCACAGGTCCGTGGAGATCCAGACACAAGGTGGAAGAACCTCGGTTTGACACGGTTGAAGGCCCGGAACACTGTACCCTGGCCGATGCCATGATTGCAGGCCTGGAGGCATTCAATCTTCTCTGTGCCCATGAAAAGACGGACGCCTCACACATGGGTATCACGGGGTATTCCTGGGGCGGTTATTCCACCACCATGCTGTCAGGATTGCTTGGTGAGAGGGTTCATGCGGCCTGGGCTGTGTATGGCTGCGGGTTTTATGACAAGGGCTCTTTCTGGTCAGAACGCATTGCAGATTTGCCCGCAGAGGCCAGGGCCACCTGGCTGGAGTTTTTTGATGCCGGCAGACGGGCCCCCAATATCAAGGCTGCGTATTTTATTGATGCCCCAACCAATGATAAATTCTTCTGGCCCGTGGCTGTACAGGCCACGTTGGATGCCATAGACGCACCCAAAAACCATGTGTGGGGACCGAATCTACATCACAAACATATGGGCATGGACCCGAGGAATCGGTTCTTTGCCTATCATTTAAAGGGCACAGGCACACCCCTTGCCAGGGCTGCCATTACCAAAGAAGACCCTGTCGGCCACGGCAAGAGGTTGACGATCAAGATTGACATGCCTGCCGGTGTATCGGTTACTGAAGTGACATTAGTTCAGAGTGTCCCCAACGTCAACTGGCCGGACCGGCAATGGACGTCTTTGCCCGCGCACAAGGTGGATCGCTTTACCTATACTGCCGAGCTTTCAGCACCGGCCGTTAACAGCAAGGTCGACTACTACGCCCTTGTAAAGGACGATGCCAATGCATTCGTAGCAACGGCCATGCATAATGCCGCGATCGTTGTGCAAGATTCATCTGCGCAAGAGAAATAAATAAGAATCCATGCCCTGACGACATGGGTTTGATTTGCCCCTGAAGAGGGCCGTAAAAAGAGTTGTCATTGCGAACGAAGTGAAGCAATCTTCAATTGTTCATAATCGTTCGCACCAAAACAAAATAAGGAAGATTGCCGCGTTGCTGAGCTCCTAAGGAACACCCCATTTTTCGGCGAAAAATGGGCTTTTTGTTCTTTTCTTACATATGCCCCTTCTGGGGCGGAGAACTCGCAATGACGACTGGTTTGATATCAAAAGGTGTTTTATGAAATGCTTGTTCGTGGAGTAAAAGAAAATGAAGAGTGTGATACCAATTCTTTCTTGCGTTTTGTGCTTTGGTATAGTTTCAGACGCCACTGAGGCGAAACCCAATGTGATTGTGATCCTGTGTGACGACTTGGGGTACGGTGACGTGGGCGGATTTGGGTTTGAGGATTCCGTGACATACACACCCCATATCGACCGGCTGGCCAAACAGGGTGTGCGTTTGACACGGTTTCTTGTGCCCACGCCTTATTGTGCACCGTCCCGCGCCACACTGCTGACCGGGCGTTATCCCTATCACACAGGCATTGTGTACAACCCCACACCGGACCAGGGTATCAACGAGTATGGGCTCTCGCCTACAGAAATCACCATGGCAGAGGTAATGAAAGCGGGGGGGTATCGCACAGCCTGTGTGGGCAAATGGCATCTGGGGCACAAACTTCGCTTCCTGCCCACACGGCAGGGATTCGATTATTACCTGGGGATCCTGTATTCCAATGACATGCGCCCGGTGCAGCTGGTGGAAAACGAAAAGGTCGTCGAGTATCCAGTGGTGCAGGCCAACGTGACGCGGCGATACACTGAGGCGTCGATTGAGTTCATGCGCAAGGCCGTGACAGCCAAACAGCCGTTCTTTCTGTACCTGGCCCATGCCATGCCGCACAAGCCCCTGGCCGCCAGTGAGGACTTTTATACACCGGACACACCGGACGATCTGTATTGCGACGTGATTCGAGAACTGGACTGGTCTGTGGGACAGATCCAGAAGACGCTACACGAACTCGATATTGACAAGGACACTCTGCTGATCTTCATGTCTGACAACGGCGCCTCCTACGGGGGTGACAACGGAGGCCTACGCGGTAAAAAGGCCACGTCCTGGGATGGCGGTTTACGAGTCCCCTTTATTGCCAGCTGGCCCGGACATATCCCCGCAGGGACCGTCAATCCGAACCTTGCGGCCTCCGTGGATCTGTTTCCCACCATTCTCAGTGTGGCGGGTCTGCCGCTTCCCGAAAATTGGATCATTGACGGAAAAGACCTGTGGCTACTTCTCACTTCAGAAGACGCACCCACGGTGCATAAGTATGTCATCACGATGCACAACGAGCGCCTCATGACCATTCATTCCGGCCCCTGGAAACTGCATGTTCAGGCACAAAAGAAATATCGTGCACCGCAGGACCTGTCCCAATGGAAAGATCGACGTGGTCCGGATGGTGTGACACTCATTGCGCCGTTTGAACAGGCCACACCGGCCAGTTATCCGGGGTTGACCACCGGGGCAGAGACAAAAGCCGGGACATTGTTTAATGTGATGAAAGATCCAGGTGAACAAAAAGATGTGAGTGCCCAATATCCCAAGGTAGTAAAAAGATTGAAAGGCTATACTGAAAAGATCAGGGCAGAGATCCCCACAATGGAGCGACCCAAGCCGACCCATCCATTCAGACGCGTCAAGGGAGGGCGTCTGGATTTCTGGAATAATCCGGATTGAAACTAATAACTGCTTTATAGCCGCAAAAAAGCGCAAAAGGATCTTATGCTCCCAGTTTCGTGCTCGTGCTCAGAGAGGCGCAACCGAACGGTGCTCGTAATCGTAATCGGTTTAGTCTCTCGCTCGCTCACTGCGTTCACTCAAGGCAGCAAGCTGCCAATAACCAACAACGAAAAACTAACAACTGCTTTTATCCACGAATCACACTAATCTACACTAATTTTGAAAGTCCCGAGGGGAGGCTGTTGCTGGGTTCGTATGATCCGGTCTATGTGAATGTCCGTCTCACGCTTGACCCGCTTAGCAGCAGGGCGTTCATTGCATGGTTGATCCCTCAGTGCATTCCGGGAGAACTGACCGTACCTTCGTAGATGATCTGTTTGACTCGATTTAGGTCGTCATAGGTATATTGCATACGGTCAAACTCATCATGAACGATCCGGATCAGGTTGCTTCGTTGGTCATAGACGTATGATGTGATTGTGCCGTCAGGACTTGTCACACGCTTCAACTGATCATGTGCATTGTATTCATACTCGTAAGAGCAATGTTGCTCTTGATCACCATAGACAATTGAGTGCAGGCGGTTTTGCGTGTCGTATGCTAATTCAATTCTACCGGCTTTTGTCGCAACTGCCGTCAAATTGTCTCGATTATCATATTCGAACAAGACTGCCTGTTCCATTTCGTTAGCCACCTCAACCACGCGAGAGTATTCGTCATACGTGTACTGAATCTCGAAACCTCTGGCATCTACAAATCGGTCGAGGTTGCCGCAGCTATCATATTCAAAGCCATATTCACTTGACTGAGCATCAGTAATTTTCTTCAGGTTGCCAGCATCGTCCCATTCGTACTTGATAAGGTTCTTAAGATCGTCATAGAAATTGTACGCTCCCCCTACTAAAAGGTGATCTTCGTCGAAGTTATTTTCAAAGTCCGTGTCCGGCGGAATCTGCATAAAGTAGATCGGATATCCGACCTCATTCAGGTTCATAAAGTCGCTGTTGCCATTGGGCCAAGTGACAGCTACGGGATAGCCGTCCTGTCTGTAGTAGAACTTTGTCGTGTTTCCCTCTGCATCCACAATAGTCGTTAAGTTCCGATATGGATTGTAGCTAAGTCCTGTCACGTTATGTCGTGGGTCAGTGTATCGAATGAGGTCATAATTGTTGTCGTATTCTTCGGACTGGGAGAAGTCTTCCGGACCCACAGTCTGGGTCTTGCCTTCGTTTAAGCTGTAGTCCGCTGTGAATTCTGCTGCCGTTGCAGGCCCTGTCTCAGAAACGAGACGGCCATAAATATCATATTCAAGTGTAAACAGCGTTTGCCCGTCACTGTCTTGGGCTTGTATAAGGTGGTGGCTCTGATCGTAAGCGTACTCGGTTTTGTCGCCTTCAGGCGTGTCTTGACTCACCTCCAAGAGGTTAAGGGCAGCAAAACCTGCACTCATCTGAGTTTCTGAGAGGTCCTGGGCCACCTGCACAAGATGGCCGGCGTCATCATAAGTATAGCCCACGCTTTTTCCACCGGGTCCCACTGCTGTTATTATCCGTCCGTTCCCATCGTATGAAAGGCTGATTGCTCTTTCGGACGCGGGCTGGCTTATGTTGACCAGTTTACCGTTTTGATCGTATCCATAAACAATCTGATTGTCGTTTCGGTCCTCTATATTCACCAGCTTTCCAGCAGCATCGAAATTCATGACCCTACCGTTGGCCAATCGCATTATGAATCTGTCCAGTCCATTTGATAACAGGACGCCCGGGAGTTCCTTTGACTCATGACTATAAACCAGGATATCGTCCTGCGAATTGAATTCACTCGCTATCCGGTAAGGATCTGCCTGCCTGTCGTAGAAGGAGGCCGGTTCGTAGTCAGAGACTGACTGCGTAGTTCGATCGACAAAGCTGATCCGATAGTAACCTTCTTGCGTGCCCGTCTCGTTTTGAAATTCACCTTTAGCACCTCTGTACTGAAGCTGGTACGGCATGGCATTCCAGCCCCATCCAAAGGGACCCTGTTCGATGTCGAACGAAGCGTAATACCGTGTCAGGGCCAGCGGTATGGTCCCGTTGACTCGAGCCATAAGGTCTGTATTCGACCAGGTGAAACTGCCGTCCATTGGCTGACCTTCCAGCGAGACTGCTACGGCCTTGTACTCTGTTTCGGTGGTCTCAACTGTCCACGAGATATCGGTTTCGTTTGGCCTACTCGCCAAAACGACGTCTTCGGAGCCGAATAAGGGAGGGGTGATGTAAATAGGACGCTGAAAACTTACACCCCCTGTCAGGATTGATGTGCACTCTGTCCAGGTTTCAGTAACGTTTGTTATGGGTGTTGCCATCGGGTGACCAGCGTCAACTATTCTTTCCGTTGACGACAACTATTTTTACCGGTACG
>CAZBTJ010000193.1:0-8636 GCA_964494325.1 uncultured Pirellulales bacterium | reverse complement strand
GTATACAGTATGAAAAACGCATTTTTCTGAAAACTGAACACTGAAAACTATACACCACAGGGCTTTTTTCAAAAGTCCTGTATCTAAGTCAAAAAAGCCCTGATGATTTGTTTGTAATACGCCACGCCCTGTTCAAGATCCATGATGCGAATGAACTCATTGGGCTTGTGGCACATGGCCCCATCGCCCGGGCCAAAGACCAGGATAGGCACGCCCAGGGGAGTCAGGCTCGGTGCATCCGTGGTAAATCCTACCGCCTTTACAGCATGAATGTCTGTGGCATGGCACACGTCCTGGACAAATCTACAGTGAGAATCCGTTTCCAGGGCCGCCACAGATCTCCGAATGGTCACGTCTGCTCTGAACTGAACGTCTTCTTTGGCCAGTGTGTCCAGAAAATCCTGAACCTGCGTCATCAAGGCTTGATGGTCCTGCCCAGGCAAGGTACGAATATCGACACCCACACAACAAAAATCTGGCACTACATTGAGCGCCTTTCCGCCGGCTATGGTATTGACACTCAAAGATCCTGTGCCCAACGCCGGATGTGTGACAGTTGAAAAATCAAATGCCGTTTCCAAACGATTTAATACCCGTGCCATGCCTCCTATCGCATTGACACCCAGATGAGCCTGCGAGCCATGCGCGGTTTTCCCAGTGGTGGAAATTTCCAGCCAGAGCAGGCCACGATGTGCATTGATGAGGTCAAATCCGGTGGGTTCGGGAATCAAAATACCAGCCAGATCAGGCAGGTCAGTGCTGTTCTTAACAAAACGTTCCACACCACAACTGTCTGTCTCCTCCCCTGCGGTGGCCGCAAATATGATATCTCCCTGTAAAACAACGCCTTCTGAAACAAGCTGGCCCATGGCAGTCGCAGCTGCGACAATGCCACCTTTCATGTCTGTGGCACCCCGTCCGTAGATGGCGCCGTCCAGCTCGAGGCCAGAAAATGGATCATGATCCCAAGGCACATTGCCAGGGCTGACCACGTCATGGTGACATACAATCATCAATCCCTTTTTTCGGCCCGAGGTACGTATGCGAGCCACCACATTGGCCCGATTGCTATCCCATACATCAGTGGCACACTCAATGCCATAGCCTTCAAAGGCCTCTTGAATCACACCGGAGGCCTCTAGTTCGCCGGCCTCAGGCCCGGAATCTGCTTGTATCAGTTTCTTGAGAAATTCTTTCATGCCAGGGATTATACCCTGTTCGGCAGCTCCTGGCTTGCATAAAAGAAGCCCCGCTCATTACGGGGCTTTTTAATCACATAGAGGTTACTCGGCAGGGCTTTTGCAGAAAGCCCTGTGGTGTACAGTTTTTGGTTTTCAGTTTTTAGTAAAACGCGTTTTTCATGCTGTATACTACCTACCGAAAACTGCAAACTTAGAAGTCTAATCTTCTTTGTCCGGAATCTTAACAGGAATCATGGCCTTGCGTGAACCATCCGTGACATAAAGCAAAAGGGTGCTCTTACCCTCTTCAACAGCCTCATCAAGAAGCGTGTTAAACTCTCGCTTCGACTCAACCGCCCGACGATTCACTTCGAGAATCAGCATGCCGGCTCGCAGTCCCTTGCGATCCGCTTCAGACCCATTGTTAACCACACTGATGAGGACACCATCCAACCCTTCAAAGCCAAAGCGTTTGGACAATTCTTCGGTCAGATCTGTGACTTCAACACCAATCCGCTCTGCAATGTCACTCGTGCTGGAAATGCCACTTGTCAGCTCACCATTGGCGGGACGCTCGCCGAGAATAACTGTGATTTTTTTGGAACGACCCTCTCGTATGACCTTGAGACGCACCTTGGTGTCAGGCTTTAACGCAGCCACTTTGCTCATCAGGTCATTGGCACTTTCCACAGAAGCTCCATCCAGTTCAACAATCACGTCATAATGCTCCAAACCGGCCTTGGCTGCGGGTGTGCCTTTATTCACTTCAGTAATCAAAGCACCCTTAAGCCCATTAAGGTCCAGAGTCTCTACATGCCCAGACGTCACATTTTCAATCAAAACACCCAAATACCCTCGTACCACCTTGCCACTTTCCATCAATTGGTCGGCCACGTTCTTGGCCAGACTGGTGGGAATCGCAAATCCAATTCCGGCATTGGCGCCACCAGGGGCCAGGATGGCCGTATTGATGCCAATAACCTCGGCGTCAAGATTGAGCAGTGGACCGCCTGAGTTTCCAGGATTAATGGCCGCATCCGTCTGGATAAAATCTTCAAAATTAATCCCATCAATAATACTGGTACGTCCTTTGGCACTCACGATACCTGCAGTCACAGTATGACTCAGGCCAAAGGGGCTGCCTATGGCCACCACCCATTCGCCCACTTCCAGGGCATCAGAATCTGCCAGGATCAGAAAGGGCATATCCTCATCTGTATCAATCTTAACCACTGCCACATCAGACTCGGGATCAGTCCCCACAACCTTGGCCTGCATTTCTGTACCGTCAGACAGCCTAATCATCACCTTATCATCCTTGGCATTGCTCACCATATGGTTATTTGTCAGGATGTAGCCGTCCTTTGAAATAATGAATCCTGTGCCCTGAGCTTCCATCTCACGAGGTTGTTGCGGCATACGGGAGCGAGGCGACCTGGGGCCAAAGAAATATTCGTACAAATCTTCTTTATTGTATGGACTGCCATAGCCGCGTCCATGAGGACTGACAGCCTGCTCCTGCACCTTGACAGCATGCACACCCACCACCGCTGGGGATGCTTTCTCAGCAATCGAAGCAAACGCCTTACCTATCTGCTTCAAAGCCTGAATACTGGCTTGATCCTCAGCACTGACAGGCAGAGCCACGCAGGATATCACCAACCAGGCAATCATTATAAAAGGAACAGATTTACACCATGAGGATGAGGATTCTTGCTGTTGATTCATTGTCTTGACCATATTCATGACCTCCATTTTTATGTCACTGTTATTTTTACGCGTTTTAATCAGCATCGGTATTATCACCTAGGCTCTATTACGTGAACCTCACTAAAAAGTTCATATGGCCATCACAGGTTTTGGGCCGAATGTCAGAGCAAACCAGCCTATTCACGCCATAATAAAGTGCCACAGCAGTTTAGTAGTCGCGGCTCGCCTCAATTTATTGGACTGCAAAGAAATATATTTTCCTGTACTGAGCCAAAGCGTCCAGCAGTCGCAAACAAAAGGTGGGCGGGCAAGAATGCTATACGACATTCAATACGGAAAGTTCTTTGGCTCAAAGTCTTCGTCATGATCATTCCAAAGACGATGTAACAACACATCGGGTATCGCATGAACCCGGGCTATGGACTTCTGCGTCTCTGTAATATAGAGGCCATCATCCCATATAAAATCCGGATAACTGATCCGAACCCTGGGGTCTTTTGAGTAGAGCACCGCCATGGGCTCTCCCCACAGAATGATCTTACCCTCAGAAGAGTTATGCTCAATACCGCCCAGTAGATATGCGGGATTTCGCCCCTGATATCCGCGTCCGCTGTGATTGTGAAACCAGTAGATATATCGCCCCGCATAAGGCCCTTCACTGAGCTTCCGCACAAAATTTGCTGCACGAGGGTGATGGACCCTGGGGCCATCAGGCCGATAGGTCATAAAGGCCGATGGAGTCCAGGACTTGCCCCCATCTCTGGAATAGGCATGGCAGGAAAAACCGGCCACCGTTCGATATGTGCAAAACAAAGATCCATCTGACAGGGCCACAAGATTCGCCTCTTCTGCAATGGGTCCTTCAGGAGAACGTAAGCCATGGTCGCCTTCGGGCAGGGTGTCCCAATGCAACCTTTCAGGATTTTCCTCTGTGAGAATATTGTCGCTTTTTAAGAACCAGGATTCTGTTTCAGCCAGAAATCCTTGACCAAACTTCCCCACCTTGGAAAAGCCCAGAAACATGGATCCTTGATGCATGATGGGCTTACCCACGCCCCAGAAAAATCGTACCTTCCCTTGATAAGGATTGGCTCGATCAATGGCTGTGTTCCGCACAGGAATGTACCATTGATCCCTGGTCCAGCTTCTGCCGCCATCGTCAGAGTACTTGAATGCATATTCACCCAACGTATCAACTCGCTTACCACCGCCGATCACCTCTCGCATATTTGTCGCATTGTAGGTGTAGAACACATAGACGCGACCTCCGGGTGTAAGAAATGGCATAGCCCATGAAGCCTCAGGTCCCGCAGCTGGCTCAATATCCACCAGGGGACTCCAGGTCCGCCCTTTGTCACGACTCCGCGTTGACACAATATGCTGCCCACGCGTACCTTCGTGACCTTCGCCCGTGGTCATCGTACACAACCAATGACCATCTCTTAAACGCACAATATAGGGCTGATCACAATACCCCTCTGAAGGAATCGGCCACCCGGTCTCAATGTCTATGGGGGCCATAGCCTGAGTCAAGCTGCTTTCACTACCAGACAAATTTGGCAATACAGTAAAATACAATGTCACTAAAATCTTCAAGCGCATCTTTCATCCCTCCAATTAAGGCCCGTGACTATCTGGTATGTCCCCTACTTGAAGGCATCACGCAAAATGGCCAGCCCCTTGGGCACGGCGGTTTTGTAGTCTTCATGTCCCTCAAATTCAAAAGAGATGTACCCCCTGTAATTTTCCTTTTTCATGATACGGGCAATTCGCGGATAGTCCAGATCCAAGGAATACCAGAGGCCACCGCCAAAATACATCTTGGCCTGCATAAAGACGGTTTGTGGTGCGCACATTTCCAGCTTATCGTAGGGATCCTCCAGGAAATTGCCCGTATCCAACAACACCTGAAGCCAGGGTGAATTAATCGAATTGACAATGCGCAAAAGACCTTCAGGTGTCCGAGCCAGACCCCAGTGGTTTTCCAGGCCCAATATGACACCACATTTTTCCGCATAGGGCAGACACTGTTCAATGCTCTCAATCACCCACTTAAACCCTTCGTCTTCAGTGTGTCCCTCCAAAACCGGTTCGATGCCACGGTTGGCCATGAGTTCATCAAAATTGCCGGAGGTTCCCCAACGTCCTGTATTGATGCGAATGATGGGGATACCCAGTTTATAGGCAATCTCGATTTGCTTGATGGTCAGATCAATATTCTTCTGACGCTTGACCCTGTCCGGAGATACAAAACCTTGATGCGTGGATAAGCAGCACAGATCCAATCCATTAATCAAGGCATGGCGTTTCACTTTTTGAAGATACGCGTTTTCTTCATTCTCCATCTGTATGAGCAACACATCCACCGCGTCAAAACCCATGCGTGCCGCCTCATCAATACAGGCCTCAATCGGCAGTTTCATCCCCTCCTTAAAACGCCAGAAGGAATAGGTTGACACGGCTATAGGATTACCTCGACCCGTCGCCTGAGAACCCGATTTTTCCGCTTGTGCGTCACTGGAAATCGATAAACCGGCCGCACTACCAGCCAGCGAATACCCCACAAATTGTCTTCTCGTCAATGATGACATAGGATGCCCTTTCTTTAAACTCCTGCTGAATTATATGTCTCAACGCCTCATCCTGCCGTTTGGCCAGGACCGGAAAATTCACCCATCCGAACGCGTGCTGCAATTTCCAGAAACTTGGGTTTGGAATACTCAAAGAAGCGTTTGTACGCCTCACAAAAATAACTCTCTCTGCCATAATTTTCTTTGTCAAAGGGCGCCCGGTCCTTCATACAGCCACCTCGACAGATATCGAGGTGACGACAAACCAGGCACTTGTTGCAGAGCTTTGTTTTGACGCGGGCGAACTGGCGTTTTTTCGCAGAGGTCGCCAGCGACTCAATCGGTGTGTCAAAGATATTACCCAAGTGCCACTTGGGTTCCACAAAAAAATCACAACAGTACACATCACCCGTATGCTCAACGACCACATATTGACTGCACTGGCGGTCAAACGTGCAGAGGGTGTGGCCTTGCCCCAGATAATAGGACAAAATGGAATCAAAGTCCCGAATACTCGTCTTTTGCAGACCTCGCTTGACCCAGCAGTCAAACAGTCGACATAGAAATTCACCATACTGCTCGGGTGTGACAGAAAAGTCTGTGACCAGGCCCGTCACAGGGTCCAACTCCACGCAGGGAATAAACTGCAAAAAAGTCGTACCCAGGTCAGTCAGAAAGTCAAACAGTGCCTCGGGATGATCCACATTCTTGGCCTGCAGCAAGGTCAATGTGTTAAATTCAACCTGGTGTTTTTTGCAGTTGTCGATCGCTCGCATCACTCGATCAAACGTACCATGGCCCCCATGATCCACACGATAGAGATCATGAAACTCAGACGGTCCATCAATACTCACCCCCACCAAGAACTTGTTCTCAGCCAGAAATGGGCACCAGGTATCATCCAGAAGTATGGCATTGGTCTGAAGCGAATTGCCCACCTCCTGGCCAGGCTGACCATACTCCTTTTGAAGCTCAACCACCTTCCTGTAGAAGTCCAGGCCCATCAAGGTAGGCTCGCCCCCTTGCCAGGCAAACCCTGCCATGGGAAACCCGAGCTGCAGATAATCCTTGATGAGTTTTTCAAGGACCTCATCACTCATACGCTGTCGACCTTGACCGATCTCGGCAGATCGGCGTTTGTAAAAACAATAACTGCAATCAATGTTGCAGTCAGACCCAGAGGGTTTAATCAATAATGTAAACGGTTTACTCATATGTCTAATACCTAACGCTCTTGTTATCTGTGATGTTCATAGTCAGACTCCCTGTGATGATCAATCGGCTCTGCTCAACAACACCCTTACCCTGGCTAAAATGTGTGCACACCCCCATGGAAAACTGTCTGGCGGAGTCTGCATGGGCCAGTACGACTGCCCCACTCAACATGCAAACCGCCATCAGAAATGTCCATCGACTACGCATATCCCTATCCTCAAGAAACTCTAATGATATGGCCTTGTTTAACACGTACCAAAACACCCAAAAACACCTGCCAAGCCACAGGTTGGATCATAACCGAATTGCACACCGACGCCCAGGGATTTCTAGGGTACATCTCCCCTGTAGAGACTCTATGGGGTTACGCATGAGGCTCGATTTACAGGCCCACTGACTCCAAAGAATGAATATGATTAATTACGGTAGCCAGACGTCATATATATGGTATACTTGAGTTTCATTGATAATGGCATCATTCAGGTGCCAGATATCGATCTTGACAAGTTTATAGGGGGCGACTGGCTTCGACCGGATGACGGAAGAGCAAGTTGCATGTCCAGGACACCGGTTGGCCTGGTAAAAAATCCGGTACCTAATTTTAATTGGCAACTATCAGTTGCAAATGGCTGCCTAAATAGGCTGGCCCGTCCTCCTTGGCTTTGTCTGTGAGCTAAGACAGGGCGCCAAAAAGCAGACTGGCTGAGACGATCGTTCGGCTCTGATCAGCGAGATTTCACGAACTAGCCGCGTTAAAAGCCTGTCGTTCGGCGTTTGACAACGCGAAATTTAAATGACCGACTACACATGTAGACGCTTGTTTTGAAGCATCACGGGACGGGGGTTCGACTCCCCCCGCCTCCAGTCCCCTAAATTAACGGTAAGTTCTTTGTTTACAAGGGACTTACCGTTTTCATTGGTGCACGCCTCATTGGCAATGTGCACCAAATGCGCACCTGATTCTTGTGTCAATACGTAATCCGCGACCTTCTCAGCCACCTGGTGTAGGCGTTCATTCTCTGCCTTTACGTAACGGTTAAATGTCAATCTCGGATCTGAGTGTCTACACAATTCGCGTGCTTCCTTGGCCGTGGGGTGTAAAAACTCATCCAGACATAAACCTTTAACATAAAGAACGCTGTATTTCATTTGACCGCAATATTTCAACCGAATAATGGGCTGCTTACAGATGCAATGTTGATGAATTGGTCATTCCGAACAGACATGGAGTATCATTTTCTTGCCAACAGCGCATACACCTCACCCGAAATTGCGTCAACTGCCCCCCTGCTCAGGCAGCCAATCTATGGTACGACTTCAGCAATCCGCCCAAGCGTTCAATGCAAACGATCTCAGCCTTGTCATCAATGATATGTTTAGGCTCGATGATTCGGTCTAACGATTGATGAATACGCTCATGATGAAAATACACGCTGTATTGCCCAAGAACATATTCAAGCTGCTCTACCGAGGTTAAAATCAGATGATCCAAACACTCGGATTTTACGGATTTGACATAGCTTTCCGCATAGCAATTCAAATTTGGACTGCGTGCAGGAAACCGTACTGCTTTCACACCAATGCTCTCCAATATTTTATGGAATCCATCAGTTTTATACAGAGGATCACGGTCATGGATTAAATAACGTTTTCCACGAAGAAAACCGTCTTCACTATCAACAAGAAGCTTGGCCACTTGTTTCATATACGTCCCATCCGGTTGAAGCTTGATAGGAGCATAAAAGACCTTCCGGGTAGCCAGTTCTATCACAAAGAACACCGTACATCTGACCAGTTTACGCCCTACCAGAAGCTCAATCGTAAAGAAGTCACAGGCAACCAATACATCCCAATGACTCTTGATAAACTCATGCCAGGTTGATCGGACGGTTAAGTCGGGTTCAGGATCATAGCCGTTTTCAATGAGGATGTTTTTCACGCTGGATTTGCTAATGGTGTA
>CAZBTJ010000192.1:0-8732 GCA_964494325.1 uncultured Pirellulales bacterium | reverse complement strand
GACTTGTCAACTTCAAGGCCGATCCGCGTTCAACTTTATACGAGAAGCGGTTCATCCTTATTTTCATAATCGGCCTTCTCCGTCATTGCTACCTTCACCCACATGACGTTCATTGATAGCTGATTATGGTCCCTATGTCACTCTCACAATTCACGTGACATTAGAATTACCCCAACTTTTAATCGAATAGCACCCTTTTTTGCTTGTGAACGGTTACTTAATTTCCTGTAAATTATCACCCACTTTCGCTCGGTAAAACCTGTCATTTCGCGGCGTATCATTGAGTTGTTCGGTGACAGGCCCCCCTTGTCTCTACAAGCTGTCGCTTTGGTGGGTGGTTCTTGCAACTTGTGATTGATAGGGTGGAAAAGATTGACAAGAGCTAAAAGAGATGTCACACTTTAGCAAAATGTTTCGCGTCGTCAACCTATTAGAAAAATGCCATTGAAAGGAGTCTAAATGAGACATCATCCTATCACTCGGCCAGGGGTGAGAGTACTGTTGAGTTGTTTGATATTTGCGATGTTGCAGGTCTCACTCATGGCTCAGTCTATACCCTACGCTGATGCCTTGAACAACGCCGCCATTGTCCAATCTTCCATCGACAATGTGGATACTGAGGCCATGATCATTGGCAATGGGGATCTCAATGCCCTCATCTATGCCAAAGCCGACCAGATTGTTTTGCACCTGGCAAAAAATGATGTTTGGGATGCGCGTCTGGTGACCGAAAAGGACCCGCCATTACTCAAAGCGAATGTGGCGGCGCATACCTGGACCAGTGGCGGCCGGCCAGCCAGCTGGAACCATCCCTATCCGACGCAGACGCCTCCTGCGGTCATTCGAATACACAGCGCAGGGGACGTGACTCAGGCAAAGATTGACTTGAGGCTGGCTCAGGCCTCGATCATGACACAGTCTGGCCAGGTGACTGTCCGTGCCCTGGCGCAAAAAAACGTCTATTATGTGGAGACCGACAGACATGTCAGCCTGGAGGGATTCCCCCAGAGCTTTCTTCCTGCTGCAGAGAAAAGACAGGCGCATGGTGTTGTCATTGTAAAACAGCATCTCCCTGGAGATCCGGATTACGCAGGCATGGAGGTCTATTCTGTGCTGGAAACCAGGGGCACCCGCCATGCCATTGCCGTGGTCACCACACGCGAATCTGAAAATGCTCTGTCTGATGCCATTCAACTGGCAAAGGGCGTTTTAGACCAGACTGCCAATAGGATCATAGAGGACCATGAGGCTGTGTGGCGGCAATTCTGGTCCAGGAGTGGTGTCAAACTGGACGACAGCGATTTACAGAACTGGTGGTACAGGCAATTGTATTATCTTCGCTGTCTGTCCCGACCCGGTGCCTATGCCATTGCGCTGCAGGGTGGATATAACAGCAAAGCCAACTGGCATGGGACCTGGACCATGAACTACAATGCCGAGCAGACCTTTTGGTCGGCCTTCTCCACGAACCACGTTGAATTGTCTGAACCCTTTATTGATTTGGTGAATGACTTTCATCCCCGCGCACGCTGGTATGCCAAAACCGTATTTGACAGTGAAGGCGCGGCATCACCCCACAACCTGTGGCCCTTTGAGCCAGATCCAGAGCAGTGCGTCAGTGTGAACAAAAGGCAGTTGGCCTATATGCCATGGAGTTACGGTATTGGCACAGCAGGGCACATGGCCCACAATCTTTGGATGCACTATGTCTATACCGGTGACAGCGTTTATCTAAAGGATAAAATATACCCCATCATCAAGGACTATGCCCTGTTCTATGCGTCATTTATTGAGCAGTGCAAACTGAACCATGGCAAGGTGGTCTTTGGCCCCAGCGTGGACCCTGAACACACGCCTTTCGGGTGGGACAATAGTCCTTATGATATTGCCTGGGCGCAACATACGCTCAAGGCGGCCATCCAGGGCGCCAACGACTTGGGCGTGGATTCCGATCTGGTGACACGGTGGTCACATGCGCTTGAGAAACTGCCGTATTATCCCGTGTCTGGGGATGTGATCAAGGTGGGTGACAGAGAAAACGGATACAACATTATCACACCGATTGTGCCTTTGTTTCCTGCAGAGCAGGTCTCCTGGTTTTCACAGGCGTCTGAAAAGGCGTTGTTCAAACGGTCGATCCAATGGATGGATAGCCGGTACAACCACAATAATTCCGTGGTCATGCTGAATGTGGCCAGGGCCCGTCTTTCCATGACCGATGAGGCCTTGTCAGACACAAAAACCTGGTTCAAGGGCAAAGAGCAGCCCAATGGATTCTTTTACTGGAAGGCACATGGGTTTTACATGTCTGAACAGACTGCGGTCTCCGGTTTGATCACCGAGTTTCTCATTCAAAGCGTAGACCATATCGTCAGGCTCTTTCCGGCCTGGCCTCGTGACAAGGACGCGGCATTCAGTCATCTGAGGACCCGCGGCGGTTTTCTGGTGTCTGCCTGTCAAAAGGACGGTGTGGTTCGTGATGTCACTGTGGAATCCACAGTCGGTGGAGACCTGAAGCTTCTGAGTCCCTGGGACTCAATCGAAGCCAGAGATTCCGATGGCCGTGTCGTGTCACTAACACCAGATTCGCGTAGTGTGGTACGGGTCCACCTGAGAAAAGGACAGACCCTGGTTTTTGCACATAAACCCTAAAGTATCCATGGAACTGGAAATCAAATTATGCAGTCAATAGCCAAAACAGGTTTTGCCATCATTGTTGTTTGTTTCCCCTTTTCTTTGAGTGCCAAATCAGACGATTTTTCCACAGTCAAAGACAGGGTCATCGCAGAATTAATGAAATCTTCAGTGGATGATGGCTCTGTGAAAACCATTATCAACAGAATGAATGAAGACGGGAGTTTTGAGGGGATCAACTATGCAGATTTGAGCAGGACTGCCGGGTTTCCTCATCGCAGGCACACATCTAATCTGGTATACTTGGCCAGAGCCTATCAAAACAACACTTCGAAGTTCTACCAAAGTGAAAGCCTGAAAGAAACCATGACCAAGGGATACAAGCACTGGGTTGATCATGATTTCTTTGGGGACAACTGGCACAATAATCAAATCTCAACGCCCACCAATTTGGTCAATCTCATGTTGCTTGTTGGCGACGAGTTGCCAGAGGATCTGGTCAAGAAGGGGCAGCCCATGATTGGCAGGGCCCATATGAATGCCTCGGGTGCCAGACCCAGTGGAGACAGGATTGTGATTGCCGGCATCCTGGCAAAGAATCTTCTCTTCATTGGAGACAAAGAACAATTCAGTAAAATCATTGACCTCATTGAGGCAGAGGTCAAATTCTCCACTGGCAGTCGTGGTATGCAGCACGACTTCAGTTTTCATCACAGGCGCGACAGGGTCAACAACACGACCTCCTATGGGTATACTAAATATGCCAATGCGTTTGGCGAATGGTCTTCTTACGTGGCAAAAACAGAGTATGCCTTTTCAGTTGGGAAAATAAATCATCTGATCGACTATTACTTGGACGGCATCTTCAAACAACAGGTGTATGGCATTTATCCGGATATCAGCGTGAAGAACAGAAGCATTACCCATAAGGCCACCTTTGCACCTCGCAGTACCCTCGAAATTGAACGTCTGCTGCAGAGTACGGGGTATCGCAAGCAGGAGCTGGAAGACATCATTAAACTGAGACAGGGTGACACCAAACCCTCGCAGTCTTTTGCCAAGTTCTTCTGGCAAACAGAACACTTTGTATTCCAGCGCCCGGATTTTTATACGACAGTACGCATGTTTTCCACAAGAAACAGGAATATGGAAGAACCATACAATGGTCCAGGAAAACCGACGCATCACAGAGCAGATGGCACCAACTATATCATGCTCAAGGGCAATGAATACCATAACATCTGGCCGGTGTATGACTGGCAAAAAATCTCCGGGACTACCATTGTTCAAAAACCCCAATTGTATCCCCCAAAAGACATCCAAAAAGAGGGGCTCACCGAGTTTGTCGGCGCTGTGACCGATGGGTTATATGGCGCTGTGGGATTTGATTTTAAAAGCCCGCATGATTTTGTAGAGGCCAAAAAAGCCTGGTTCTTTTTTGATCAAGAATATGTCTGTCTGGGCACAGACATCAACGCTGACAGACGGCTGCCCGTGGCCACGACCATCAATCAGGTCTTGATGCGAAGTGAAGTCACTGTGTCTCGGAACGGGAAGATAGACAAATTGCCAGAAGGCGATCGCACCATGGAAAATGTGACGTGGGTCTACCAGGACAAAATTGGATATCTGTTTCCAGAGCCTGCCACGATTCATCTGTCCAATCAAATTGAAAAAGGCCGATGGTCAGATATTACCGACGAGAAGAACGTGTCAAAAAGAATCGTGAGTGAAAAAGTCTTTGCGCTGTGGTTTGACCATGGTGATCGGCCAGAAAAAGCTTCGTATCAGTACATCGTGGTTCCGAATGTCACAGAGCAGGCCTTGAACCGGACCAGTCACTCAAATCGACACATCAAAATCCTTTCAAATTCGCCAGACATACAGGCAGTCACACATTCAGACCTTGGCATTAGCCAAATGGTTTTCTACAAGGCCGGCGCCATTGATATCTCAGAAAATACAACTGTCAGGTTGGGCAGTCATGGCATGGGCATGATCAAAATGAAAGCCCATAGAATTGAGGCTATGTCTGTGTCGGACCCCTCAAGGGAATTAAACAGTATAACAGTGACAGTGTCTGGTATCTATGATTCACAGGGGGATAATTTCATCACTGAGCCTGACAGACCTAAAAACACTACCAAGGTTGTGGTTGAGTTGCCGCAGGGTGTCTATGCGGGCCAGAGTGTTACGGTTGAGTTGTAGACCACCCCACATGATTCGTCCACCGATGTGTCTGCTGCTTGAAGAAAGGATCGCGACGTCCCTTGAAGGTATGCGCATGGATAGGACCCCATGGGAAGTTGAGGGCAGAATTCATGGTGACTTGCTGGGGTCGAACCGGGAATTCGAGTCAGTCTCCCGGATATTGGCATCCCCGTTGTCACTGGGTGAATGCGAGACGCCAATATCCAGGAATCCGTTATACTTATTTAGAGTGACCAACCCTTACGAAATTCCGGCTTGATGAGGGCGTTGGCATCATTGTTGTTGGTGAACCTCATGTTAGGACCATCCCACAGGAGCTTTTGTCTGGGGAAGTGATAGGCGATAATGCCCAACTGAGCCAGTTCCGTGAGGGGACCGCCGTAAGTGGGTATATCAGAGCCTGCCTTTTTGCCCGTCTTGATCGCGTTAAGCCAGTCCCAATGATGACTCTTGACACGGGGAATCGATTCTGGCGGACGATTGTACGCTCTATTGTCTGTTTCTGGGAACAGCGAGACACCCCCTGCGCCGTGAGAGCCATAGGATAACTGTCCCTTGGACCCATAGACGACGGCACCGGTCCTCGGCGGTTTCCTGCCCGGTTCAAGTTGAGGCGCCTGGGAAATTTCTTCAGTGGCGCTGTGCCACACCAGCACAACAGCATTGCGTTTTTTCGTGGCGGCAAACTCAAAAACGACTCTGGATTTGTCGGGGAACGTGTCTGCATGGGCGACCGGGCTGTACCCATCGCACTCTGCCCGCACACTGGTGGGGGATCCGAGGTCGAGCGCCCAGAAGACCGGGTCTACGACGTGGCAAATCCAGTCTCCAATTGTTCCTGATCCATAGGGACTCCAGCCACGCCATGCACCTCGAATGTACATGGGTTGGAACTGTCTTGTCTTGACAGGCCCTTGCCAGAGGTCCCAGTCAAGCTCTCTGGGCACGGCCACAACGTCATTGCGTTTGCCGAAGAGTTTGACCTTGTTGTGGTTGGCATCGCAGCGTGCGTGGACTGTGTGTACGTCTCCAACGGCCCCGTCCCAGACCCATTCACAGAATCGGCGTATCGAACCAGAGGAGTGCCCCTGATTGCCAAGTTGCGTCACAAGGTTTTGTTTTTTGGCTTCAGCCATAATCTGGCGAATTTCCCAGATCGAATGAGCCAGGGGTTTTTCGCAATACACGTGCTTGCCGCGTTTCAGGGCGGCCATGACGGCCACAGCGTGTGTATGGTCCGGCGTTGATACGCAGACGGCATCGATCTTGTCAGTCATATCGTCGAACATTTTTCGGAAATCTTTGTATTTTTTGGCTGCGGGAAATCTCTTGAAATTGTCCCCTGCTCGCGATTCATCGACATCAACGAGGGCTACGAGGTTTTCTCCGGAACAACCGCCGACCTGGGCTCCTCCTCGGCCTCCAACCCCGATGCAGGCAATGTTCAGCTTGTCGCTGGGAGAGGTGTACCCCGCCCCCCCAAGGACATGTCGAGGGACAATCGTAAATGCTGCGGCTGTCCCTGCGGAAGTGAGAAAGTTGCGTCTGGTCATGTTATCACGTTTTGTGTTCACAAAAGCCTCCTGACTTGAATCCATTTTGAAACTCTTTTGGGTTGCGATGTTGCTTTAAAAAGCAGTTTCAAAGGGATTCTAATAACAAATAAGAGATACCGAACCCACGATCAATCAGTACACATTCATATGGATTTGCGTGGCGCTTGTCAAGCAAGAAGACACCGAGTATTTTCAAAAATTGGCGTGGCCGTAGGGGAGGCAGGATGGAGATCTGTCTCTCCTTAAGGGATCTAGGCGCATTCTTTTTTCAGTAGAGAACTGTCTGTCAACCCAAGGGGTTTTATCCCTCGACCTTTAGCTTTTCAGCCTTTCTTTCTAAGAAATTGGCCTTCAGTTGAGTTGAATTATTCGACCTGGATTGCTATAATAACTTGTTTACGTTAAAATTGGACTTTACAGACTCCGTTGATCGCACAATCTATATGTTGCTTAAACGGGCTGATCATCGAAAAAGGAGCATGATATGTATCGGGAAACAGATGACCTTCGGATTGACCAGTTGAAGCCACTTATTCCACCGGCGATTCTCATCGAGGAGTATCCCATCACGGATCATGCGTCAGAAACGGTGGCTCAGGCACGTCGGTCGATTGCCGAATGTGTCCGTGGAAAAGAGGACCGTCTGGTCGTGGTGGTGGGGCCCTGTTCCATTCATGATGAAGCGGCCGCCGTTGAGTATGCCCAGCTTCTGCGTGAGCAGGCGGAACGGTTGGGAGACGATCTGCTCATTGTGATGCGAGTGTACTTTGAGAAGCCTCGCACCAGCATCGGCTGGAAAGGATTGATCAATGACCCGGATATGGATGGCAGCTTCCATATCAATAAGGGGCTCAAGATCGCGCGGCGGTTACTGTTGAATCTTGCAGAACAGAGTCTTCCAGCGGGGTGTGAATTTCTGGACACGATCATGCCGCAGTTTTTCGCTGATCTGGTGAGTTGGGGCGCCATTGGTGCACGGACCACCGAGAGTCAGGTTCACCGAGAACTGGTTTCCGGGCTGTCCTGCCCCATGGGATTCAAGAATGGCACGGATGGAAACCTCCAGGTGGCTGTGGATGCCATCAAGGCCGCAGCCCATCCCCATCGGTTCCTTTCAGTGACCAAGCAGAGTGTTGCTGCGATCGTGGCTACGCATGGGAATGAAGACTGTCACGTTATTCTCCGTGGCGCGAACAGCTCAGCCAATTATGATGCCGCGAATGTGAGCACTGTTACAACGTTACTTCAATCCAAGGGTATGCATGCTCGCGTGATGATTGACTGCAGCCACGGCAACAGTGGCAAGAACCCCCAACAGCAACCCATGGTGGCCCACAACGTGGCCCAACAGATTGCCAGTGGATCGTCGGCTGTTTTTGGTGTCATGCTTGAGAGTCATCTTGTCGGCGGACGCCAGGAGATCGCCACGTTCGACGCCATGACCTATGGCCAAAGTGTCACGGATGCCTGCCTCAACTGGGAAGAAACAGTCCCCGTGCTTGAGGTGCTGGCCGATGCCGTGCGTCAACGACGAGCATGTTGATAAGCCTAAGTGAGGTTCACGCCGCGATCCCCCGTCGTGCTCGTGCTCAGAGAGGTCGAAGATGCCCAGGGTGCGCAGCCGAACGGTGTTTGTAATCGCAGTCGTTTTTTTAGCTACAATAGAGAATACAGAATTTACAGAGATGCTGGCGTTACCTGAACAAACCCACGCGCCGACCCTGTCAACCCGAAAACTGAGGGGTCTATTTAACCAGTCCACGCAGTGGTTCAAAAAGAGCTGAGAGCTGACCGCTGAAGGCTGAAAGCTCTTCGTTACCACAGAAAACACAGAATTCACAGAGGAACCAAAAGAAACAGCAATACTTGTTGACAGGGATTTCGCGGATTACATGGATTAAAAACAAGCTGCCAAGAGTTAACAGCGAATAACGAATATGGAAAAACCATCTCACACGGAGCCACAGAGATGCTGACGCAACCTAAACAAACCTACGAATCGACTCTGTCATGCCGAGGCACCGAGGGATCTATTCATCTGGCCCGCGAAGCGGTTCAATTTGAAAGCTGCGCCTCAGTCTAAGCAACTGAGCAAATTATCGGAAGCAGAGATAAGTCAAATTAAATATTGAAGCCCCAAGCGGTTGGGCGAGATCGTCTTCAATCATTGGGATTAAGAAACCGAACAAAGGGATAAAGCGAGACAGCGTTACGCCGCCTCTTATTCAGCGCGTGTGACGAACAAAGGAACAACAATATGACAGAACGCCAAAATAAAAAAGATCAGAGACACCACCACCGAGGGAAATCGTCTGAAAGCATCTTGGACAA
>CAZBTJ010000191.1:0-8885 GCA_964494325.1 uncultured Pirellulales bacterium | reverse complement strand
AACGTTATCAAAGCCCTTTTCCTGAATGGCTTTTTGTGCCTGTTCATCCTGGGCCAGGTTGGCAAAGTAAGCTTCGTCTGCTCCAATATGGAAATAGGGGGAAGAGTGAAAGATTCCGCAGAGTTCCTCAATGATGGTCTCCATGGCCGCAAGGACTTCTTCCTTGCCAATATTGATGACAGACAAGCGTGGTGCGCCGAACAGTTCGGGCATGACCTTGCGCATGGCCGTTGTGTGGCCTGGCGCATCCAATTCGGGAATCAGAGTCACGCCGCGTGCGTCGGCAAAGGCAACCAGTTCCTTGAGCTCTGCCTGGGTAAAGTGAAAGTTCGCCGTTGCCAGCTTTGGAAAGGCTTTGCATTCAAAGGCAAAGGATTGATCGTCGTTCAGGTGGAGTTGTAAGGTGCTGATTTTATAGAGACGGCAGAGCACAACACACTGTTTCAGGGTATCGATCGTATGGGGTTGTCGAGCCACGTCGATCATCAGGGAACGGTAGCTACTGTGGGGCCAGTCTTTCAGGGTCATTCTTGGCAGGACAACACGATTTCCCTTGGTTTCAAGGGCCTGCAACAGTGAGACCGTGGCCATGGCCGTGTTTTTGTAATTGGAGCCAGCTATTTCAATACGGTCAGTGACAGTGAGCGTATGTGCTTCGCCAGCGAGCGTTGGATCGAGTTTGAGCAGAATATCGCCCTTGCCAGCAGTACCGACGCCCAACGCCAGGTTTAAGCTGGTTGTCTGATAGACTTCCTGATGCAGCACCTCTGCCAATGGGGCAAGTTCTTGGGTACTGAAGATGATGCGGGAGTCACGGGTTAACTCAAGCCTGGCCTTGGCCACCTGCAGTTCACGTGGCCAGGGAATAAGGTTCACATTGGGATTTTCAGCTTCCCCTGCACATCCCAGAATGGGTGCCAAAATCAGGGCCCACAGAGCCACGTTTTTTATGAGTGTACTTGCAGTCATGTTGTTTTCCTTTTTCAGTTGCGGTCTTCAATATCATAACCAGCGGCCTTGTGGCCAGGTTGCCAAAGCGCCATTCTTTCACGGTAGTTCGGAACGAACGGTCGAAATTCGTCTCGATATAATCCTATGCATTCAAAGGGAATCGCCAAGAAACCGGGCACCTGCTGGAAGACCTGACTGTTGGCTTTAAGCTTGAGGTTCAAGGCCTTCATGTTGACAAAACCAGGATCTTCCGAATAGACGGTCACGTCAGGCACGTCGTGACTTGCCTTGGCACAGGCCACACTGAGATTGTTATGAATGGTTGACTTTGTGCCCCAACGGGCAAAATAGCCCTCTTTGCAGTCCACGGCAATATTGTTTTGTAGGGTAATGGGTGCCTTGCCAAAGTTCTTGATCAAATAGGCACAGCCCCGCTTGGCCTTGATCAGGCTTTCCTGAGGACCCAACCGATAGGCAATATTGCCCACAATAGTCGGGCCATTGGCCAGATTGTCGAAATAGATGCCGTCCCCTTCTGGAGAACTGTGCATGAAATTGTACCGAAACGTTGTGTTGCCAATACTGTTTTCCTTGGCGTAGCTGTAGAAAGCCCCCATGTCATTGGAAACCAGGGCAAACTGAAAGATTTCATTGTATTCAAACAGGTTGTCAAAGCTATTGAACAATACACCTGCATGGGGGCCGTGATGAATGGCGTTGTGTGTCACCTTCATGCCCACGGCATCCACGCGTGCACTACCACCACCGCCACCTCGAAAACCCACATTCACACCGGGTGCGTATACTCGCTCGATCTGGCCAAAATGATGTATGTCATTGTTGGTGACCTCATGATTGGCAGGTTTGCGGGGTGTAACATGGGCATCGCCTCCGGACAGGGTTACGCCCCCTGCTCCCAGGGCATAGAGATCGCAGCTACGAACCTTATGGTGCGTACCACCCTCAACACGCACAGCATATTTGGCCACGTTGCGCACAGTACAGCCCTCCACAGCATTCGAATGACCACCGTGAATACGAATACCATCATTGAGGCTGCCCTCCACAATCAGGCCACGCAGTGTGACAAAACGGGTCTCTTGAAGATCAATAATTGGCGCGTCCATGTCCGAGACTAAAATATCCGCCCTGTGAAGATCCACCGGAGGATACAGGTAAAGCTTCTTGTCCACAAAGTCAATGGCCCATTCTCCGGGCTGATCGACCTCTTCAAGCAGGTTCATAACCCAGTAGATCTCTTCACCACTGCCGGCAGGCCGTTGATACTTGTTGCCAATACCATGGCTGACTGGCACAGACAGAGTCACGGTCTTGGCCTTCACGTCAATGGCCGCCACGCGAACAGTCTCATTCTGCCACACCACTCGCCAGTAGCCCTTGAGCCACACACCGCGGTCCAGCACATTGGCCCAGTGTTCATGGGCTGCCTGATGTTTTTCCTGATACTGGAACACGCCTGGCCGTGAAGGACCCTTTTCCAGAGCACGTTTCTGCTCCGCAGTCCCTGTGTTGTAATAGACACGCCAATCACCAGGTTTTTCCTGCCCCCCGCCATTGACCAGGACCTGTTTCATGGTCATTGCGCCAAAGCGGTTCGGGTAGCGGGAAATGGGCAAACGTTTATTATTGACAAACAACTCGATAATCCCGCCATTATCTGTGAATTTGTCCGCATAGCGGTTCATGTGTTGTATACCAAGTTTCTCGAGGTCAAGCTCCAGCACGTGGTCACGTGCCGCCAGTTGAATTCGCTTCAATGTTGCCGGAGCGATCACTGGCACAAAATCCTCAGCCTTGAGACTGCGTCCCCCAATCAAACGAGCGGATTGGCCCTCCAGCGATCGGTACCGCACAGGGGCCTCGAGACGGCCTGAGTCCCGAGAGTCAAGTGTGAACGATTGTTTCAAAACATACTCACCTTCAGCCATCCAAACCGTACAGGGTTCTTTGCCCAAGCATCCTGAGTTTCGCAGCAAATCCCTGGCTCGGCCTAGAGTGGCTACTGACTGCCCACTTGTGCCGGAAGAAGAGTCATTCCCCGTAGGTGCCACATACACATCCAAACCATAGGCCGCAGTAGCCGCCAGAAAAACTGCCATCGCCATGGCTTTTAAAAGTTTCGGCATGATGTCTCTTCCTTCTTAATTCCCGACTGGCTCAAGCGAGTGACACGCCATTGACCGCTATCACCCATGATGATGTTTACTTAGGCACCTTGGACACAGCCTGGGGTTTGTATACCACCACATCGGTCTTACGTGCCGCAGGGTCTATTTGCCAATCCAGCAATTTGCCGTCTTTTACGGTGCCACTGATGACCGTGTTTTTTGCCACATGCAGTTTGAAGTCAGTGTCCCAGTCGGCCGGCCATGCAGGCAGAAGCAGGATCTTGTCTCCCGCCTCCTGCACGAGCATACGCTGCAAAGCCGTTGAGCCAGAACCAAAATGGTCGAAGTCTGGACAGGAGTCGGGCCCTTGACTGCCATACAGGGGGAAACGGCACTGCGGGGATGCGTGACTAAATCGGTGGATCAACCCTTTTTTTGCCTCAGCCGCATTGCCTGCGTAGGCCCAGTGGATCTGATCTTGGGTCCAGCACTTGTAATTAAAGGCATTCTTGTGGGTTCGATGCTGCATGGTCCAGTCCACAATATCTTCGGTGCCCAAACCCAGGCCGAAAAGGCGGAATGGAAACACGGGATAGAGCAGACCATTCTCACTGTTCTTCTTCATGCGCCATTGCTCAGCTGGCGCAATGGCCGTGCGACCCTCAATGTCATGGACATGGACATTCGGTATCTCCGCTCGGAATCGTTTCCAATTGGCCTGGTCTTTTACCGATCCGGCTTTCAAGGCAAGCAACTCATCCAGACAATGTTGAAGACCTGCCACGTCCGGTGCAGGATTCACTGCAATCCACCAGGTCTCAAGTACCATGGCAGGATCCAGGCGGATCTTGCCTCTGGCATCACGTGCATAGTGCTTGTCAAAGAACAACAGAACTTCACGTGCAAAGGGTACCAGCACCCTGTCACGGAAATCATCATCGTCCGTATATTTCACGTGCTCAATCATCATGGCCACGGTTTCCAGGCCTGATGTGAAATAATAGCTGTGATAATACCCCTGACCCTCGTTCTGACCGGGTTTGGTCTTGGGCGGTTTGCCGTCACGACCACAGTCACGCTCTGCACCGGTGGGTTCAATGTTCTCACGATAGTAGGCCCCGTCATGGCCAAACCATGCCTTTGTGATGGCCTTGCGCACAGGCAGAAGATTTCTGTAGTACTCAAAAAATGGCTGCAAGAGATCGCTGTCGCCACTCATAAACAATGGCCAGTAGAGTAGACGCTGGTTTTGGTAGGTGAAGCGTCGTCCCCAGAGGCGATCATCTTCGTGGCTTATCCAGAGACCGTCTTCGCGTTGAATCGCCACAACACGTGGTTTTTGAGCTGAACGTAATGGCTGGGTAAATAATCCACCATTAAACTTGGTCTGTACCTTCCCCCGGCTTTGACAGGCCATGAGGAAGCGAAAGACATTGTAGCTCTGCCCAACCAGGGCCGCACGATCCTTACCCTCACGCTGTGTTGTGTAGCCCTCATTGTTAAGTAGGTGACGCTGGGCTTTTGGCAGTGTATTGTCAGACACGGTAACCCAGCTTCGGTTCCAGAAGGCCGACCACCAGCGACAATGGGCCTGCCAGTCCAGTTCCACATTCACAGACTTTTCCGCCTGTTGCTCGATGGCCTCGATCCAGCCAGACACATTAGGCGTCTGTTTTGTCAGGGCGTGAATGCGAATATCAAAGGTCTTTCCAGTGCCAGAGAGTGCCCCGTTGGCCAATGTCAGATCCGGGCTTTCAAGTAGATTACCGAATGTATTGAAACGATAAGGATCAGGGAACTTGGATGTCATGGACTCGACATCGTAGTATGTCATGTCCTCGGAAAAGACACTGCGGTCCCCCACTGCATAATACCAGATGATCCTGCCATGGCGATCAAGGCGCACATCCTGCGTGGGTTTGTCGATGGGGACTCTTGACGCGTTGTGCTTGCAGTCATCGATACGTGTCCACAACTCAGGTGCGGCACTAACAGAAACCTTGATCGGTGAGTCCAACTGGACATGGTAAATGGCGAGGTTTGCATCTGCCCATACACGCAATGTGACACCATCTGCCTCAATGAGAACGGAGCCGGTCTTCAGATCAAGTGTCTGCTTGAATGGCTTGCCTGTCACAAAGGGATTGGGTTTGAGTGACACGCGTACGCGTCCGGTTTTAAAGAGGTCACCGTTGTAGGTGAATGCATCATTCTTGGACAACAGGAGGTAGAGAGCGTCATCCTCAATGGCATATACGCCAGCAGCGACATTCCCATTGCCCAGCGGCATTTGACCGGTATGGTCTTTGGAAGGACTGTTCCAGACCACATTGTAGCGTTCGACGGGTGCAGCCAACACAGAAGACGCCAATAGTAAGAACACCAGTATTTGTTTCATTTCGCAAAGACTCCAAAATTATGGTCCACATCAACAGGTTCTGGCACGTGCCAAGCATTAATTATACCCAATTCCAAATTCTTAACGAGCACAAAATCAGTGTGTTCTGATTCGTCCACAGATAAGGAGAAGACAGTTCCTCCTTGAAACATCAGGACTGCTGGTGTTATAATCTTTGGCCTCAATTGAATCAAAATGCCATTTCACTGAAGAAGAAAGATCTGTTTATGAAAAATAGGCTTCTGATTATCTGAATAGCGTGACAATAAGGTTGTTAGATGTTGATCTTAGGGAAGTGAGGCAAAACATGATTCACATGAAGAGCCGGGGTAAAATAGCAATAGTGCGTCTACGGTTTCTATTGTGTGCGGTACTGCTGACAGGAATCAATTTAATGCAGGCAGAAGCACGCGGTATGCAGGTGGAATGCTGGGATGTCTTCGAATTGAGCCTGAGTGGTCCCAGGTCGCACAGATCCATTTGGGATACGCCGTTATCTGCAGGCTTCAGTTGTGGCAGCCAACACGTAACTGTGCCCGGGTTTTACGACGGTGATGGCAAATACTGTATAAGATTCAGTCCCCCTGCCACAGGCAGATGGACCTATGTCACAACCAGCAAAATAGCCAAACTCAACAATCAATCTGGCACCTTCACGGCCATAGCACCTGGCAAAAACAATCACGGCCCCATCGAAATCTTTAAAACCTATTACCTGCGTTACGCAGATGGTACTGCCTATCACCAGTTCGGCACCACCTGTTATGCCTGGATACACCAGACAGAAGCATTGCAGAAGCAAACACTGAAGACACTGGCATCGTCCCCCTTTAACAAAATTCGCTTTTGTGTTTTCCCAAAAAACTACAGCTATAACAAGAACGAGCCAGACCTGTTTGCATTCAGCAAAGGCCGTGATGGAAAATTTGATTTTGCCAAGCCGGATCCTGCATTCTGGCATCACCTGGAACGACGTATCCTGGATCTGCAGAAACTCAACATTGAAGCGGACATCATCCTCTGGCACCCCTATGACCGATGGGGCTTTGCCAAGATGAGTGACACAGAGGATGACCAATATCTGCGATACTGTATTGCACGGCTCAGCGCGTTCCGCAATGTGTGGTGGTCACTGGCCAATGAATACGATTTCATGAGCGACCTCGACCCACGCCATCACGGAATCAAGACCATGGCCGACTGGGACCGCTTCTTCTCGATCCTGCATAAAGAAGACCCCTACCAGCGCATGCGGGGCATCCACAATGGCAGTCGCTGGTACGATCACACCAAGGACTGGGTCATCCACACTAGCATACAGACCTCGGACATGAACGGCGGTGTGCGCTATCGACGTCAGTATAAAAAACCCGTGATCTACGATGAGTGCAAGTATGAGGGCAACATTCCTCAGGGATGGGGCAACCTCGATGCCCGGACCATGACCCAGCGTTTCTGGCTGGGCACACTCAGTGGCTGTTATGTGGGTCATGGAGAGACCTACAAACACCCAAAGGACATCCTCTGGTGGTCCAAGGGAGGTGTTTTGCATGGGCAAAGCCCGCAACGTATTCAGTGGCTCAAGGATTTTATGAAAACCGCGCCTGCATTCGATGAACTTGTCCCCATGGGGGACGACAAGGGACTCTTCATGCTCGGCAAAAAGAACGCATACTATCTGGTCTATTGCCATGCCGGCCAAACCCAGACCATTGACATACCGGGTAATCATGCCTACAAGGTGGACGCCATAGACCCGTGGGAGATGACTGAATGGCCAGTGGGGTCTGTGCTCAGCGAATCATTGACTCCAATAGCCCAGGCGCATGACACTGTGTATCGTCTTACACGGTATGGGCCAGGTGAAACCATGCGGCCAGAAGCACGCCCCACTGCATTCGTTACAGAGGGAATCGCCCCGCTCAGCGTTACATTCAGGTGCAATACCCAACATCAAGTGGCCTGGAAGTTTGGTGATGGGACACAGGGCAATCAACGCAATCCAACCCATACCTTTTCAAAACCAGGCATCTATACTGTGTCACTCACTGTCACGGATGACGCGGGCAGCTCAGCACGCGGCCATGTGGCCATACTGGTGGATCGTGACTCAAGCGAACCTATCGTGCGTGTGGGACATGGCAGCCAAGATAAACCAGCCCTGGATCTCAAGGGCACAGCCAAACGCGGTGCAGATGGCGGACTGAAGTTTCCGACAGGTGAGCCATGGGGGCGTGCAGAGTCTCAAGAAAACGCATCAGAAAACCTCGGCGCATTACGTTCATTTACCATTACAGGCTGGCTCAAACCGGACAATCTGACCATCGGCAGTGGCGGCAATCGTATCCTCTTCTGCCTGCAACAGAGCAGAGCAGGTATTGATCTCGTCCATCTTGCCGATGGACGCATGCGTCTCGCTGTCAACCAGTGGCCGGACAATGTCAAGAATGACAGTTCACCTGGCCGTCTGGTCTCTGGCAAATGGACCTTCTTTAAGGTCACGTACAATGCTGTATCTATGCGTGACAATGTGGCCTGGTATTTCAGCAAACCCCTGGACCAACCGGACAGCCATGCGGTCATCCGCCTTGATCGCAGGAACACCTACAATGTGGGTGCCGTGGCAAACCAGGTCGGCCCCCTGGCCATTGGCAACTTCAACCGTACCATGAAGAGTTATGGCTATGATCGACAGTTCAGGGGGCAGATTAGGGACTTACAGGTGGTCGGCAGTCGCATCAGTGGACGTGGGGCTTTGGACAGCCAGGACGATTCTGCACAGGCCCAAAAAGCATGGTTCCCTGGGTGCCCTGTATCCAAAGCTTGACTATATCATGGAGGGTGACACCCCGTCCTTTATCGGGCTCATTGAAAATGGTCTTGGCTGGTCAGTCAGCCCCGCCTACGGCGGTTGGGCTCGGCGATATAAACTCTATAAATCCTATGCAGAGACACATCCGATCTGGACCAATAGCATCCACAGTCGCGACACAATCGAGGTGGATGGTAAACCACACACATCCGATCAGGCCACGATCTGGCGTTGGCGAAGGCACTATCAACACGACTTTGCCGCACGCATGGACTGGTGCGTAGCCGATGACTATAAAAATACAAAACTCTTTCAAACATCAGAACACACACTATTTTACGTCCAATATCCCGGGCGGGATCATTTCCAACTAGAATAACCACAGTGACCTAATATTTTCCCGTACGGGATATTCCCATTGACATTCTGAATAAGTACACCTATTGTTACTGTACGGGAAAAATACATATGAAAGAAATCAATAAAGAAATCAGTCCCAAGTCCGTTCTTGAGATAGGCCAGTACATGGTACAAATATTCGGCTCACTTTAATTATGCTGCAATATTGCACATATCATGATTGAAGCGAGATTTC
>CAZBTJ010000190.1:0-8919 GCA_964494325.1 uncultured Pirellulales bacterium | reverse complement strand
GTCTATTGTTATGGCATGATGACTCAAAAACGACTTTTTATTTGCCTGGCATGGATGGTTTACCTTAATGCGGGATGCAACACCCAAGGCGTACAAACCAAAACCGGCCTGGACCGCATCGCCGAATACAAACACCTGTTTGAAGGCAAACGTGTCGGGATCATTGCCAACCAGACCGCAGTCAATACAGCAGGACGTTCCATTGTGGATCTCTTTTCGGAACTGCCGGACTGTAAGGTCACGGCCTTGTTCGCCCCGGAACATGGCTTGTGGGGCGCTGAAGCCGCTGGGGCCAAGGTGGATTCTCTGGTCCACCCGGTCTACGGCATACCGGTTTTGAGCCTGTATCGCACAGACGGCCGTATGCCCAAACCCACACCCGACATGCTGAATCACATTGATGTCCTGGTCTTTGACATCCAGGACATTGGTGCCAGGTTTTATACCTACATCTGGACCATGGCACTGGCCATGGAAGCGGCCGCAGAAAATCAAATCCCCTTTGTCGTCCTAGATCGCCCCAACCCCGTGACCGGACTGTCTGTTCAAGGCCCCATTCTGGACCCACGCTTTGCCAGTTTTGTAGGACTCTATCCGATACCCGTGGTACACAAAATGACCGTCGGCGAACTGGCCAGACTCTTTCAGGGAGAGGGCTGGCTCGACCAGGGTGTGACAACAAAACTCTCTGTCGTCCCCATGACCGGCTGGACACACGGCATGCCCTTTGAACAGACCGGACAGACCTTCATCCCGCCGTCGCCCAACATGCGTACCCTGGATACAGCACGCATCTATCCGGGGCTTTGTTTGCTGGAAGGCACCAATGTTTCTGAAGGCAGAGGCACTGCCCTGCCCTTCCTGCAATTCGGAGCCCCTTGGCTGAACGCAAAAAGACTAAGCCAAAGGCTCACAGATCTGAACCTGCCAGGCATACGCTTTGAAACCACAACCTTCACGCCCACGGCCTCTAAACACAAGGATCAAACGTGCCAGGGTCTACGTTTGCACATCACAGATCAAACCCAACTGAAACCATTTATGCTGGGTGTTTATATTGTCCAAGAAATCTTTACTCTGCATCAGCCCCAGTTCCAGTGGCGCAGCAGTCACTTTGACAGACTGTCCGGTACAGACCAGATACGCCAGACCATTCTTGACGACCGATCAGTGGATCAGTTGCAGGCTCAATGGAAGACACCATTGATGGCCTTCAAAAAACTCCGAAGAACCTACCTTTTGTACCCGCCCCCCCTGGAGTGTGACTCATGGAACGTGCGATAGAGACGAATACACTGACTCGAAACTTTGGTGATTTCTGTGCCGTGGATCATTTGAATCTGCGCGTCGAGGCTGGTACTTTTTACGGCTTCCTCGGCCCCAACGGCGCAGGCAAGTCCACCACCATCAAAATGCTCACCGGCCTGCTGGCGCCAACCCAGGGATCGATTCGTGTCCTGGGGCAGGATACCAACGACCCGGACACGGCTCGTGAGGTCAAACGACGCATTGGCGTGGTATCTGAAAACCTGGCCCTGTTTGACAATCTCACGGCCCAGGAGTATCTGACCTTTGTCGGACGCATGTATGGTCTGCCCCTGGACACGGTCAAACAACGGGGTGAAGAATTGCTGGCCATGATGGCCCTGGACACAAACCCGAAAAAACTCACACTTGAGTTTTCCCATGGCATGCAAAAAAAACTGGCTCTGGCTGCGGCGTTGATTCCGAATCCGGATTTGTTATTTCTGGACGAACCCTTTGAAGGTGTGGATGCGGTGGCCTCACGGGTCCTGCGCGACATGCTCAGGCAATGCGTGACACGCGGTACCACCGTCTTTCTCACATCGCATGTCCTGGAGATCGTGGAACGACTCTGTACAGATGTGGGCATTATCGCGGAAGGCAAGCTCGTGCACCAAGCCTCCATGGTGGATATCCAGAAAAAGGGGTCCCTGGAAGAACGTTTCCTGGAAGCCGTGGGGAAAGATAAGATCGAACATCAAACCCTAAGCTGGCTGGAGAGCTAGATGGATACCCAACACCTACGCACCATCCTCTGGCTTCGCTGGCGATTGATGCGCAATCAATGGAAACGGCATGGGCGAGTCAATGCCGTGGTCTCAATCATCGTGGCGATTTGCATCCTGGTGGCCGGTATTTGTGGCAGCCTTGTTGGACTGTGGGCCGGTTTTTTTAAGCTGTCGAATGAAGGGCCCCTTGCCCTGCTGGCCACCTTGGACGTGCTCTCTCTCGCCTTTTTGTTTATGTGGATGATCGGCATACTCACAGATCTTCAACGATCTGAGTCCATTGACATCAGCCGCCTGCTGCATCTTCCTATCTCGGTCAAACAAATCTTTGGCGTCAATTACCTGGTATCCCATCTGACCTTCAGCATCGTGCTGCTTGTCCCGGGTATGATCGGCCTGTGCCTGGGACTGATCTTTGGTAAATCATGGGCCATGGCCCTGTTGCTGCTGGTACTCACTGGCCTGATCTTTGCCGTCACGGCCTGGACCTACTGCCTGCGAGGCTGGCTGGCGACATTGATGTCCAACCCTCGAAAACGACGCACCGTCATTGCCATCATCACATTTGCCTTTGTCGTGATCGCGCAACTGCCCAACCTCTTTACCCAGACCATGGGAAATCGTCGTCACAAACCTCGCACAGCACAAACAGATCCCAATCAAATCCAAACTGACAACCAGGCTCAAGTGCCCGCTCACAAAAAAATGCCAAAATCCATCAGGATTGCGCATCAAGTGGTACCCTTCCTTTGGGCGGGACACAGTGCCATGACTCTGGCCCAAGGCAATATCCTGCCAGCCCTGTGGCGTGCGGCCGTTCTGTTTGGCCTGGGAGGCCTGGGATTAAGTCGTGCTTATCGATTGACCATTCGGTTTTATCACGGTCAATCGCGAGCCAGCTCGACCAAGGCTAAACCCAGAAAACCCATGATAGAATCCTCAACCTCCAGCCGATCACAATTCCTCGAACGCAGCATTCCCGGCCTGCCGCAAGAAGTCACAGTCCTGGCACTGGCCTCATTTCGATCCATGGCCCGTGCCCCTGAAATAAAAATGCAGCTGGCCACCCAATCCTTGATGCTCCTGTTTTTTGGTATCATGGCCCTGGTGAAGCATTCATCCGCCATACCAGAGACATTCAAACTGTTTCTGCCCACAGGCGCCGTGATCTTCACATTCTTTTCCCTGTCCCAACTCATGTTCAACCAGTTTGGATTTGACCGCAATGGATTTCGTTCCTACCTGTTGTGGCCCGCGCCGAGACACCACATCCTGCTCGGTAAGAATCTGTCCTTCCTGCCCTTTGCCCTGATCATAGGTCTCATCATCCTGGTCATTGTCACCCTGTCAAAAAAACTATCACCTCTTCTGATTGGATGCGGTTTAGCTCAACTTGTGGCCGCCTTTTTATTGATCAGCACCATCGCCAATATCACCTCCATCTTGGTGCCCTACCGCATCGGTCACGGCTCACTCAAACCCACCAAGACCAAGCCGCTCACCACATTTTTTATCATACTATCCTCATTGAGCTTCCCCCTGCTCATGGCCCCGGTCATAGGCGTACCCACGGCCTCTTATTTCCTCAACCGAGCCGGATGGATCACCCCTCAACTCTCCCTGCCACTATTCTCAGCCATTCTTCTAGGGCTAACCACGTGGTGCTACAGAGGCACGCTCCGCCCCCTGGGCAGGCTCCTCCAACGCAGAGAAAAAGGCATCCTGGAGATAGTCACCCACGAAGTGGAATAAATCAGCGGAGAGATTCCCAACCATATCATAGGGCATTTTGAAAATGGCGAAAAAGCGAAACCGAAAAAGATCGACTCAGACCAAACGTACTCATGCCTCCGCGCCTAAGACGTCTCAGAGCGATCAACCTTGGCTCAACAGGGAAATTGTATTTCTTAAAGAGGGTTATCAGCCGCAGAGGGCCGTAGCGATTGCCAGGACACTGGCACGACCCGTCTCATCCGTTCGTGAAAAAGCTGCGGAGTTGACCGTTTGTCACCAGAGGCCATGGACTGAGTGGGACCTGCAATATTTCCAGGACCACTATGATGTAATGAGCCTTTGCGAATTGGCAAACCATCTGGCCCGAAAGATTGTTGGTGTCAAGGGGATGGCCCACAGGCTTATGGTGCAGGACAGACTGGCCAGAAAAAGACCGGCCTTGCCACGGTGGACATCACGCGAGGTTGCCCTGCTCAAGCGAAACAAACACATGTCACTGCCTACACTAGCCCAAAAACTGTCACGCACCGAGGTCGCCATTCGGGAGAAGCTGAGATCGTTGGAATTGTACGAGCCTTCCCGGACATGTTGGACGCCTGATGAGTGTACATTTATACAAGCCAATTACCCTCACATGACGATCCAGGAGATTGGCACCCGATTGGGACGGTCGCGAGCTGCCGTGGACACACAAGCAAGGCGAATGGGCTTGCGCAAGGGCCCCTCCCCCAAACCGTGGAAGGATTCGGAGATCGCCTACTTGAAAAAGAAAATGCATGATCCCAAGTATCACCCCCTTCACCGTGAATTAGCCGAACATCTGGGACGAACAGTAGAATCAGTGACCCGAAAGATCCGTCAGCTGGGACTCAGTATCCCCCTCAAGAACAGGATTTGGACTGAACAAGAGGTTCGTTACCTGAAGAAACACTACGCCCGTAAGACCTATCGCGAAATCGGCGATCATCTCGGTCGCACCGCAAGCGCCGTGGAAAAGGCCATGTATCGTCTTGGATTGCGTAAACGATCTGAAGATACACAGGGAAAACCCGTTCCCTGGCATGCCAAAGAAAATAGAGGTCTTGTATCTAGTTATTGACATCAAGTCTAGTCGTGTTCTCCGGTTAAGAAACTTTGAAAAAAGCCACCTGTAACTAAACAAAAGACCCCATTTGACCCGTTTTTTTACAGCGAAGCGCTCACAGCCTAGTGTTTACCGTTTTCACCTTCCCACTTCACCGCAGCGCCCCCTCAACACCTCGCAAAAAAGCAACGGATGGGACGATCCATTAAGGAAGCGAAGCGACCGTGGATTGTCCCGGATAAACACAAAGGCGGAAACACCCTTCGTACGGATTAACTGGTACCGAAAGCATGCTAGATAGAGATATATCTGGAGGCACTTTATGCCAATAATTAATATTTAAGACGTGACCCCGGATATTCCCCTTAAATCATCCTACGAGGTGACTTGTCATTCCGAAGCACTGAGGAATCTATTGAACAAGCACGCGCAGCGGTTCAAACAGCTTAAAACTTAACACTATTTTTCACCCACAGATCCCAGCCCAGATGAACACAGATAAAAGGCGGAATACTGAACTCAAAAAAACCACGATTTCAGGATGAATGCCGGGATAATTTGATTGCTCCCAAGTGTTAACATGAAGGGTAAATTCCAGACTCCGGAGACTGCCCCCTGGACCCTCTATTAGGTAATTGAGTTCTTACTTCTTAAGGGGTGACTCTGAGCTCTCACCCACTGTTGGCCTTTTTTCGTGATCCGGTATTTCTGCAGGCGGCTGTTCGGTTTATCAGGGATCGTGTATTCTGCCAGCCCCCGATCAAGAAGCTCTTGGAAAGACCGCTTGAGAGCGCCGGTTTTGCTTTTCAATCCGAGTTGATGAACCAGTTGTCCAGTGGAAAGCGGCCCAACAGCAAGTGCATTGACTATAACCTCTAACTGGGCCCCCGACTGGGCCCCCGACTGGGCCCCATCTGGTCTCAATGCAGTTTCCACTCCATACGTGCCCTGCGCAAGCTCAGGCACTGTGATAACCGTACGAAACACATCCCCCTCAATAAGCTGAGGATCAGCACCGCCATAGGGCTTGCCGTATTTCATCATATTTCGCATGCCTGAGCCAAGTTCGTCTGCACGACCAATCTGGCGGAAAAAACCTGCAATAACCGGATTCTTGGGAAAGGGTGTAAACGTTCCTGGATTCAAAACACCGAAACTATGGGGTTTATTACTATTTTCAGTGCGGACCTGGCCACGTTCGATCACAAGCTTCGCAGGAAAGGCATTCATATACTCCCGATGGATAAGGATATTGGAAGCCACTTCTCGGAAAATAGCATCACGGATGCTGATTAGATCACGTTCCAACTCATCCAAACCTGCAAAAGGGTAGATCTTATTTTCCGAATACGTCGCCTGCTTACGTTGATAAAGCTCGGCCACTTGCCGGGTATGATCCGTAATGTCAAAATCGCCATCTTCATTGCGATCGTAGATACGACCGTTGCACCGGTGTACCTGTGAACTCTCCGGCACATACACACGCAGGACCAGTTTTCTCTTTAACGTCACTTCATCAATAGAGAGGTAGGTAGGCGGATAAATCTTTTGTGGATTATTGATGGCCGTAACAAAATCCTTCTTCACTTGAGAAACAGCATCCTGTTCAATACCCTGAACCGTACCATCATCTTGAACACCCAGCAATATCGTACCGCCATTCCGATTCAGGAAGGCGCAAACCGTTTCATAGACATTCTTCGAAATCTGGTCAGCACAGGTCTTAAACTCAAGATCAAGGCCTTCACCCTTTGCAATCAATACCCTAAATTGGTGTTCATTCATGTTTATTTCTTTCCTGTCACACCCTTGACCTCGGCCAGGAGGTCGCCAAATTTACCATAGTTGACTTTCCACACCTTGGGATCGATGTAAAGCTGGCCTTCAGAGCAACCGACTTCATTTTCAGCCCCAAGATTATTCCAATGCCCCATCACACTAATTGAGTCATTCCATTAACGATTTCGGCTGCATGATTTAACGGGACGATGATCCAGAGGAAATAGTCAACAGGAATTTCCATTGAACGAAAACTAACTTCCAAATGAGGTTCATCCATTGGGATTATTTGTCATCTGTGGATAACATTCATTAATGCCCCTTCGACAAAGTGTCCCACGGCATCCTCGAAGGAGATATCTTTCACCCGCTGCCGTGCAAAACTCTCCGAACAGTCCAGCTTATCAAACCACCATCTCTCGCAGATGGAATGAGCTTTCCGCAGGACAGCCTCCTGTTCTGACCACGACAACTTGGCTGTATCATAAAAAACGTCTGGATCCATGAGTAACCTTACCAGCTACGGTTCTTTGCTAAAATCTGCCTTGGTACGTGGATTACAGTGTTTTGTGACCGGTACGAACATGAATTATAGTGCAATAGTGCGACATCACAAAAATACTAAATCCCTCAAAAAGACACATTTTACCAGCCAATATCGTCATTTGACAGCCAGAAACACAAAAACTGTTTTAACCGCTAATTTTCGCGAATGGTTTGATAGCCAATAGGTGAACGCTATTTTTTCTGGAAGAACTGGAAGGCAGCCGCAAAATCGTGGTCAAACAGGCTCTTTTCATTTAAGCGTTATTCGGATGGAAGATTTTGTTTGAGTCGGCATTGCAGACGGTAAAGATTTGGCCGTTAACGGCCAAATTGACCTGGACTCAGTATGCAGGATGAATGCCGGGACAACTTGATTGCGCCCGAGTATTAATATGAAGGGTAAATACTATTTTGATGTCTGCCCCTGAGCAGCACCTAAAAAATTATCAATGAAAAACATAATTGACAGGTCTGGTACCCCTGGACAGTCGGAAAGATTGTCGTTACAACAATCTTTTCGGCCTGGAGGCCTGTTCTTCTGCACTTTTATCGGGCCTTGCGACTTATGGAAGTGCCATTCAGGGCTGCCCTAGAAGTTCCTAAAATATCACTAAATATCACTTTGAGGCGTTTTGAAGTTGACTTTGCTATCAATTTAGTGTATTTAAATGTTAATGTAAGGTAATAAGGGTGGAGAACTGCAGGACGCAAACACTCGCGATGTTGACCTAATCATGATACTATGGTTTTCTGGATAGAGGTATGAGATGAAAAGACTATTTTTTGCAATAGCAATATGTATGTTAGTTTCAAGCACGGCTTTTGCCGGTATTTACGGCACAACCACTGTGACAACAGTGGAGACTCTGGGGCTGACAGTACAGGTCGAAATCAGCGGTGGTCACCAGTCGTCACTGTTTGCAGGCTTGCGAACACTGACGGCACAGTCATCATCTCTTATAGGGCTTCCTGCGGATGCGTATTTCCAGGGCGATGGGACTTATTTAGCCTTTTGCACTGACCTTTACGATGCCACGATTAATGGATTAGTGTACGATATTGAGCCTCTAGACAAAACGCCTGATCCTCCAGCATCGGCTGTAGGAGGCATGGGGCCAGTCAAAGCCGGTTTGGTGGCTGGTTTGCTATCAAACAATAGCTACACAACTCAGTTGGATGCTGCAGCCATGCAAGTCGCCATCTGGGAAATCATAGACGAAGAAAATGCCTCTGTTTTGCCTTGGTCTAGCACTAGCCATGAAAATAACACCCTGTGGGATGCCAGCACTGGCGACTTCTTCCTGACAAGCGGTGTCGGGAATAATGACACGGTCATCACAGCAGCAAACTTAATGCTGGGCAGCCTTGTCAGCTCTGACTTCAGTAGATACACTGCGCTAAGTTTCGGCAACGATGGCAACCCATTTAAATGGGGACAAGGTCAGGATTTTGTGGTTGTACCTGTGCCCGCATCCCTACTGATTTGCATGCTCGGCGTGGGCATTGCTGGCATTAAGCTTAGAAAATTTGCATGAGTCCAACGCAGTTTGCAGTTCTTAATTGAAATTGGGTTTACAAGCGAAGTCTCCTGTCAAAGAGGGCTTCGCTTTTTTCTATGTACTGAAATATATTTGAATACTGACAAAAATAAATATCCACCCCCAGAGGCAGCGATTTTTTGGCCACTATTTATTTGACAAGTAACGAAAAACGCTCGACACATATGTTTTTGTAATTCATTTT
>CAZBTJ010000189.1:0-8968 GCA_964494325.1 uncultured Pirellulales bacterium | reverse complement strand
GCCACGCATCGTGTGAACGACCGTCCGGATCGTATCGAACCACGCGCCGTAAAGAGACGCCCCAAGAAACAAGTCTACCTAAATGAACCAAGATCAGTCGCCCGAGCTCGTTTACTCACAGGAACTTAGCCCTTATGGAAGTGCCATTCAGGTCTGACCCTAGAACCCCCATTGTGGATCAAAGAGACATCACAGTCCTGGCGTTTTCCGCAATATGGTCAATAGCCACAAAAGTACTTCCGAACCAGACACATTCCGGCACCTACAAAAGTTTCTGCGGCCACCTGACGAACTTTCAGCACATCGTCAACGAAGAATATGTGTTTGCCATTATTGTACATCTGAGATAGCTTGCTCTTTCTTCTCCTCATCCTCCCACAGACGGGCATTGGCGATCTGCAAGGCCAGCTTCCGAACCGGCTCATCCAGGATTCCATCCGCCCGAAGCTCGTCTATCGCATCACGCCAGTGGCCGTGTTTCTCGTACACTTCGGTTGTCAGTCTGCGTGCCATCTGCCCTGTCTCCCGCAACTCATATCCGCCGGCAGGCTCTGCTGTCTCCCATAGAATGATCGCATCGACAGACAAGGCCGCAAGGGTACGTCCGTCTGGGCTAAAGGCAACATCATGAACGTCCTGCTGCGGTACCAGGGTCACAAGCTCCGCACCGGTAGGAATGTTCCAGACCTTGACCGTGCTGTCCTCTCGACAGACAGAAGCGAGGCGTCTGTCATCGAGGCTAAAAGAGACTTGCTGGACACCGCCGGTGTGGGCTGTCCATGTCTTCACTTCCTTACCCGTTTCAGCATCCCAGAGTAAAATGCTCCCTTGTTTTGTCCCGGTCGCAATGAGCTTTCCATCGTGACTGATTGCTATGTTGCCGCGTAGGGTGTCCTGCTCTGCTTTGATGGTCAGTAGTTCCGTCCCTGTGGCTGCGTCCCAGACTTTGGCCGTACCATCCCAACAACCGGAGAGGATTCGGCTCCCATCCGGGTAGTATGCCACCGTTCCGACTGTACCCTTGTGGCCTGAGAACTTTATGATCTCCTTGCCCGTTTTGGCGTCATGCACGCGGATCTCTCCCCCGTTGTTGCCAAAAACAAGATGGCTCCCATCCGGGCTGAAGGCCAGGGCTTCAATGCCCCTACCGGGCTTACGCTCACTGAATTTTGCCAGTTGGGCGCCTGTTGTGGCATCCCAGATCGTTCCCGTTCCATCTTGGCTGCCCGAGGCGAGCTGTCTTCCGTCCGGGCTGAAAGCAACCTCGTAGATCCAGCTTCCCCCGGTGGGAAGGGTTGTGAGTTCAGTCCCGGCGGCTGAATCCCAGATTGTCATTCCGCCTTTCAGGCCGCCTGTGGCAAACCTCTTGCCATCGGGACTATAGGCTAGACCAAGCACGAAGGAGTCTGTGTGTATGAGCAGTTGCTCCCTGGGCCACGACGTGTCCCATACTCGGATCGTCCTGTCCTCGCTACCTGATATGATTCTTCTACCATCAGGGCTGAATGATACCGACCGGATGGACGCCTCATGGCCAGCCAATGTCATAACGACCTCTCTAGTGGCCGTATCCCAAACGCTTATGGTGTTGCCCTGATCCGGGGCAACGATGAAGTTGCCACTGCTATCATAGCTCACATAGTTCAGCATTTGGCCGCGCGAACGCAACGCCATTGTCTGTTGGCCGGTCGACGTATCCCACACCTTGATGCTGGAATCCCCCCCACAAGAGACGATGCTCTTTCCGTCAGGACTGTAGGCCACACACATCGCCCAAAACTTATGAGCGGAGGCGATGGTCATCACCTCGGCTCCGCTGACTGTGCTCCAGACACTTATGCTGTCCTTATTGCATGAAGCGATGTGCCTCCCGTCCGGGCTGAACGCCATTCCCATGACCCACATCGATTTGCGATTTATGTTCGCAACTTCCACACCCGTTGCGGCATCCCATATTTTGATCGATGGGCCATACTCAGCAGAAGCAATACGCTTGCCATCCGGACTGAACGTCACATGGCAAACCCCTTTGTCATGTCCACGGAGAGTCCTCAATTCTCGGCCGCTTTGCATGTCCCATATCTTGATGGTCTTGTCGGCACTGGCGGATGCCAGACGTTGGCCATCAGGGCTAAAAGTCACATGAAAGACCCCTTTGTTATGTCCGGCGAGATCCATTAGTTCCAAGCCACTTGTCGCATCCCAGACCTTGATGCTCCTGCCCCAACCACCAGAGGCGATAAGCTTTCCGTCAGGGCTGAACACCGGGTGTACCACGTTTGTCGACGCCCCCCTCAAAACCATTCTCGCCTGATCTGCGATATAGTTGAGGTGGTTCCACTCCCACCCACGCAAGTCATTCGGGCAGGATTCCAGCAAAGTCCTAACGGCCTTCGTATTACCTTGTCGGTGCTTTGCATCCGCTAATTGGATGCTGTTCACATAGAGGCTACGGCGGTATTCTTCGGCCTTTTGTTCAGCAAGCCTGCGTTGCTCTTTTTCGGCCTTTTCTGCGTTCTCAGCACGCACCAGCGCCTGTTCAACCTGTGCGCGAAGAGCAGCCTCGTTATCACGTGCTTGCTCAGCTTCTGTGCGTGCGACAGCCTCTTCGCCACGGGCCTTCTCGGCACTGAAAGAGAACGCTGTGCTGGTGATCAAGCCCACGACTATCACCACAGCAACCAGAGCTGCAGAGGTTACAGAACCTGCGTGTTTGTGCACAAACTTTCTGGCCCTGTATACGTTGGATTCAGGTCCCGCAATCAGAGGCGTACCCGTGAGGTAATTCTGAATATCGTCTGACAATTCTGAGGCCGATCTGTAGCGCCGGGTTCGTTCTTTTCGCATGGCTTTCATAGGTATCCACTCCAATTCTCTGTGCAAACGCCTGGTTAATGTGATGATCTGTGTTCTACGTCTTTCGGCCACTGCCTCGGCCTTGTCGCCCAGGCTGGTCAATCGAGCGCTGGGTGTCCTGGGTTCCTCTGAGCAAATGACCTGTTGAATGTGGTCAATACCGCCTTTGCGCAAGCGCTTGGCATCAAACGGTGTGGCACCGGCCAGTAGCTCGTAAAGCAACACGCCCATCGAATAGATGTCTGAGCGCGTATCCACATCTTGATAAGTCATCTCCGCCTGTTCAGGGCTCATGTACTCAGGTGTACCGAGTAGCTGACCATGCTCCGTGAAAGAGGTTCTTTGGGTCAGGGGCTGGGTTACGGCCTTGGCTATACCGAAATCAATAATCTTGGGGACTGCTCTATCCCCATGAACGGACACCAGGATATTAGACGGCTTCAGGTCCCGGTGGATGATCCCCTTTTGATGGGCGTGATGAACACCCTCACAGACCTGTTGAAAGAGTTCAAGTCGTTGCTCAATGTTAAGTTTCTGCTCATCGCAGTATTCGGTAATGGACCGGCCCTCCACATACTCCATGACAAAGTAGGGACGCCCGGTGTCGGTGGTGCCTGCGTCAAAGACATGGGCAATGTTGGGGTGCGCCAACAAGGCTAAAGTCTGACGTTCGGCTTCAAAGCGGGCTACGACCTGTTTGGTATCCATACCGAGCTTAACGATCTTCAACGCTACTTTCCGTTTCGGCTCCTGCTGCCGGGCCAGATAGACCAGGCCCATGCCACCTTCACCAATTAGCTCTATCAGCTCGTAATTGCCGATTTTCGTGCCAGGGCCTTCGATAGCTTTGTTCAAAGTCGCCCCTGAATCAACGGGAGGAACCTCAAGGAATCCATCTTCCTGTTCATGGGAATCCAACAAGGCTTTGACCCGATTGAGAAGCTCTTCGTCATCGCCACAGGCTTTACTGATATAGGCTTCTCTCTCTGGTAGCGATTTGAAATCAAGGGCAGCCATAAAAATGGTTTCTTCGTCTCTGCGTTCAGTATTCACAATCTTTACTCCTGATTTATTTGGGCTTCACTATATATTGCGTAGTGGAGTCCACCAGTACCCCAGTAAAATTCATAATAAGTTTAAAAAAGTGAACTTTTCCAATGAGTAATGCGCACAATGAGACCAACACACAGTTATGCGGAGCGATTGAAGATCAAGCTTTGAGAGGTATTTATGAATCTTTTGCCAGTTCCAGGCGAAGCCACGCCCGAGCATAGGCCCAGTACTTATCAACCGTATTATGTGAAATGCCTAAGATTTGACCTGCCTGTTCATTAGTGAGACCGGCAAAATAACGCAGTTTAACGAGTTGCGCCTTAACACTGTCTTTGTGATCAAGCCTTTCCAGAGCTTCATCCAATGCGATCAAGTCGTCTGGGGACAGATTCATACTGTCTGGAGGGTCCAATTCATTGAAGTCAACACGCTGCCGATTTCCGCCATGTCTTAATGAGTTTTTTCGACGAGCTTTCTCAATCAGAATCCGGCGCATTGCTTCCGCTGCAGCCGTAAGGAATTGTGTCCGACCACTCCAATTCTGTACCTCTTCCCCCACCAACCGAATGTACGCCTCATGTACCAGAGCAGTGGCTTGAAGTGTCTGGCCAGGTAGTTCCTTTGCCATCTTCTGAGCCGCTAGGTGACGCAGTTCCTCGTACACCAGCGGAAGCAGTTTGTCTGCTTCTCTGGCGTCTCCCTGCTCAATTGCGTTCAATATGCGTGTTACATCAGACATACTTGTTTGTACTCCATGATACAAAACCTATACGCCAACTCCTTTCCGTTCCATTCCCATTCAAAAAATAATATCCACTATTCAATTTATTTTAAAGTAAAATAAGCCACAAAACAGTCTATAAGGGATTGGACTTTCTTAATTAAGGATGCTGGCTTTGGAAGACAAGCAACTGTTACGTCGCATGCGTTCTGGAAATAAGGATGCAATGCAGCAAATATATGAAAAATACAGAGATGATCTATTTACGGTGTTGGTATCTCTTCTGCGGGACGTACACGCATCTGAAGACTGTCTTCAAGAGGTTTTCGTTAATTTTGCAGGCAACGTAGGCAGGTTCAACATACGCCATAATCTCAAGAGGTACTTAATAAGTTGTGCGGTTAACCTCGCCCGAGACCATTTGAGAAAGAAGACAATTCAACTGAATTGCCCATTGGAAGCACTAAGTCCTTTGGCAACACAAAATGATCCGGCCCAGGCGTTGATCAATGAAGAAAACTCTGTTCAACTTTTTCAAGCATTAGCAGAATTGCCCTGCGAGCAACGAGAAACCTTTGTCTTGCATGTACAAGGTGGATTGAAGTTCAGAGAAATAGCCAATGTGCAACATGTTTCAATTAAAACAGTGCAAAGTAGATATCGCTATGGAATTGAGAAGCTCCAAGCGCTTTTGGTAAGGGGAAACACACATGAAGTCTGCAAGTGAAATCGAAGAAACAGCAAGAAAGATTCGGTTCGAGCCCGATCCAAGCGTCAATGAGAGAATTCTTCACTATGCCAATGCCGCTTTGGAAGAATCTACCAGGCCCAAAACGGTTCGACTCAACCTACGATCCTGGCGCAGGTTCCAACGGTTAGTATGGGCCGGCGGCCTGGCGGTGGCATGCTTAATTATCTTCTCGCTGGTGATTGCCTTGATCCAATCCCAAGAAGTCGCGGACTTAAAACATGAGCTGGAGTTGGCCAGGCGGGATATCGCTCTTGCCCAGCAGGAGATTGCTATGGCTCCCACTGATAATTCCGCTACGATCAACCTGTACTTAAAAGAGCGCCGGGATGTCGTCGCTCGGCACGCATCTCTGAGTTCGGCGCAGCCAGAGCCGCTGCAAATGCGGGTGAACCAAGATGATATTCTGTACTATGAACTTCTTGATGACCAGCCGGAAACCATGCGTCCCGGCATCATTGTCAGAGGACCTTTATCTCAAGATCAAATCAGCTCACCCAAAGCGCCGATCATTTCCAATGGTCACACGCTGTCCCTCTCTGAAGCCAAAGAAACCGCCAATTTTGATTTGGTGGCGCCGCCGTGGCTTCATCCCTACTATAAACTCGACCAGATAAGAACGATTGAGGATCGTGACGCCTTGCAACTGCTGTATACGAATGGCACCAATTCGATATCGTTGTTTGAGCAATCCTTGGATGGACGGCGCGGGCTTGAGCCAAAGCATTTCAGAGAATATGCTGTCTATCGTAACGAGGGACAAGTCGGAGGGATCATTCTCGCCTGGAGAGATGATGTCCTTTCTTATGTCTTAATCGGAAATACTGAAATGTCACAATTAATGGATATGGCGGAGTCTATTAGCGCCGGAAGATAAGGAGAAGTGAAAATGGATCACAAGAGATTACTCTCATTAACGGCATACTGGATTTTCGCAATTGTCCCAGGCCTATGTGTTTTATCATTTGCGGATAACACATCAGAGACGAATCCAGAGGCTGAACAACACTTTCAAAAGGGAAATGAGCTGCATATACTCGCCGATTACGATGCCGCAATTGCCGAGTACCAGGCAGTCATAAGCTCGTCACCGAACAGTAAAATCGCCCAGAATGCTCAATACTGGATCGGACAATTATATCTCGAAACAAAACGCTTCGATGCTGCATTATCTGCATTTCAAAAGCTTCTCGATGAGTATCCAGAAAGTAAGACAATCCCAACAACAACACTTATGATAGAGCGCGTTCAACAGGCAAAGAAGAACAAATCACTTTTTGAGGCGGTGAAGAAGGCCGATATCGAACAGGTTCAGCTGCTTATCGCCGAAGGCGCCGATGTCGATGCCGAGTGGTGGGATATCTATAATGAAGGAGAAAATATTACACCACGGGATGGACAGTGGCGTTACGAGGGTACTCCATTAGGCCATGCTATCAGTGTTGGCAAAATCGAAGTGGTCATGTTGCTTGTCGAAGCAGGCGCCGATGTCAATCCAGAAGGTTACCCTCCATTGTGTCGGGCAGTTTATCATAACAATACGGCCATAGCTGAATACCTGATTGACCACGGAGCAAACGTAAACGCATACCCTGACGAGGATTGGGGACCTTTACAGGCAACAGCCGTCGTCAGCAACAGCATCGAGATGGCTAAATTGCTGATCGCAAGAGGGGCTGATATCAATAGCGGGGCTGATATCAATGGCGGGATCTACTCTGCTCTCCATACTTCGATTGGCGGAGAGCGCAGAGACCTATCTGAACTTCTAATTCAGCATGGTGCTGATGTAAATGCTAAAGATAAATTGGGATGTACGTCACTGTACTATGCAATTCGCAAGGACGATTATTTGTATTTTATGAATATTCTGATTGCCAATGGCGCCGAGGTGAATACCAAGAACTCGGGGGGAGAGACAGTCTTACAGTATGCAGCTATAAGAGGCAAAACAGAAGCGGTCAAGTTGCTTTTAGAAGCAGGCGCCAATATCGATGCCAAGGATGATGAGTTCGGATCTACTGCCCTTCATAATGCTGCGCGGTTTGGCAACAAGGATGCAGCAGAATTGCTAATCGCCAGGGGCGCCGACATTAATGCCAAAGACAAGCAGGGTCACACTCCTTTGTGCGTCGCAGTCAATCATGACTATAAGGTCGCCGAACTCCTTATAAACAAAGGTGCCGATAGCGGTATTCGAACCGAGTCGGGCCAAACTCTCCTGGCATTGGCTCAACAAAGAAAACAAACCGAGTCAACAGTCCCGGACATGATATTTGATGGAGATCCGAACAGTTGGTTCGGCGTTAGATCTGTCTGTGGCGATGTCGATGGAGATGGATATGATGATATACTTATAGGAGCGAATCGATACAATAACGATCAAGGCCGAGTCTACCTGTTCTACGGTGGGCCGGGCATGGACACGACTGCCGATTTGATTCTCGAAGGACAGAATGAGGGGGATCGGTTCGGCGACGCTATTGTCTGTGGCGATATCGATAATGATGGCTATGAGGATATCATCATTGGAGCAGGCGAGTACAGCGAGAAGCGAGGTCGTGCATATCTCTATTGGGGCAGTGATCGTCATTCTATGGATGCCACTCCGGATAAGATCTTTATCGGGGAGGAAGAAAAAGGCTCACAATTCGGGAGGGGTTACCCTGCTGTCTATGATATAGACAATGACGGCTATGATGACATTATCCTGGGTGCATGTGCAATCTGGACCCCGGGCGATGGGGCAGGTCGGGCTTACCTCTACTATGGGAACACAAAGGAATTGATGGATACGTCTCGTGATCTAATATTCACCGGAGAAAACCCAAGAGAAAAGTTCGGCTATAGCATTAGCTGTGGTGATGTTGATAACGACGGCTACGGAGACATAGTCATTGGATCTTTTCCCTGGCAGGGTGGTCGTCGGGTATGTCTCTATCATGGTGACAGTAAATCGAATATGGATGCGAGAGCCGACTTTATCTTTGAAGCAAAATCTGAAGGTAATGATCACTTTGGCAAAGGCATAGTAGTTGACCAGAATAGAGACGGTTATGATGATGTCGTTATCGGCGCCCGAGATTACAATGGTAGGCAAGGTCGCGTCTATCTCTTTCATGGCAACTCGAAAAGGAGTCTGGATGCTGATCCGGACATGACTTTTGATGGTGAGATTGAACGTAGTTGGTATGGTGCTCGAATGGTCTGTGGCGATATCGACGGTGACAATATGAACGATCTAATCATTGGAGCCCCCACATTTGGACAACAGATTGGCAGAGTATACGTCTATTGGGGCAAGGAACTGGCCGGCCCTAATCCAAAACCAGGCAGAATTTTCACAGGAGAACATCCCAAGGATGAGTTTGGCTTTGGATTGGCTTGTGGCGATGTGAACAACGACGGCTTCGACGATCTTGTTGTTGGAGCTTTGGCATACAAAGCCGGGGCAAGACAAGGGCGGGCTTATCTATACTACGGCGGGTAACTGTTCATTTTCCGAGTCCGAAAAAGTAAATTGACTCGTGTCGCAAAATATGTTTGCCAGGTTTCCTGAGGCAGGAGCATACTCAGAATAGTTCGTTTAG
>CAZBTJ010000188.1:7352-9002 GCA_964494325.1 uncultured Pirellulales bacterium | reverse complement strand
TATTCAAACGTCAACGCAAAAGCAGTGCCAAGAAAGCATTCACAGGGAATGGGTTAGCCACCCAAAATTCTATGAAAGATATCGATTCTTCTTACGTCATTAACAGAAGTGTACCTACATGATCATAATTTGAAGAACAGGATTCATGGTCAGACTCTGGCTGGGCTGTACCAATTGGTTGGGAGATATTATCCGCACCCGTTACACCAAAAGAACACATAGAGAAAATATCTCCACTTCTACCAGCAAAGAATTCTCCTTTGCAGACTAATGGCAATGGTAATCAAGGCTGTTATCTCGCCAAAATTCAAGATAGTCTCGGCTTGCTATTGCTAGATTTGGCCAAACCTACGAATATCGAATCGATCATAGCTATTGAGACTTATGGATGGGAGATCGAAGAACGTCTCGAAGTCTCAAGAATCAGCGAAGCGTTTGTTGAGCCAACCGAAAAAGACCAAATAAATATCCACCCCCAGAGGAGGTGGTATTGAGTTTACCCCTAGGAGGGGATAAGAATACCTTGTGTCCCCTACGAGGGCAAAGTGTTGTCTCCGGTTTTGTTATTTGAAACTCAGGCCAATCATTGTAGCCTAGTCTCAACTTGACACTCTTTTGCTCCTTAGTATTGTACATGGACACAATCCTTAGCTTTGTCCAATCCAAATGGTATCGACAATGCCATTTTGCGATTGATAGTTCTTTGAAACGACTCATAATCTGTTCCCATTGTTGTGGAGATACCAATTCATAGAGCTCATTATGAGCTATTCATGTTCAACTGGCAAAGCCGATGAACTCTGACCACGCCCAGAGGACGTGGTTTTCTACAATCAAATAAATGCCCACACAAGACAAAAGCCAGCTTATCGCAGCATTCCGGGTTCACGATGCGCAGCTGCAAGCATGGGGCATTTCCGCGCAGCCAATCCCGACAAACACGCTGATTGCTTGTCAATATTCACATCTGAATGCCCCCTTCTATTTGTATTTATTGTGGTTGACAACAGACTTTGTTCTGTGTATAGTTTTTTTTATCTCTTTATGCGTTAAGTATGAAGGAGGGCATTCCTCGGCCCTTGGAAAGTAACGAATCTAATCAGACTCAACGTAGAACTTAGTAGGCACAAGGTCTATTGTCGAGTCTTAATGAACACGCGTTGATCAAGAAACTCTAATCAATTGCCTCTGGGCGAGGCGAAAAGATTAAAGCATCGCGGCCGGTCTGCGCTACAACTGGAGGCAAAGCAATGAAGTTGAGTGAGAGTGTAATTATTGTCATGATGTGTGCAGTGCTTTTCTTAACCGGAACAGTCGCCCAAGCCCAGACCATTGTTACCTTTAACGACTCCGCCTTGGAAGCACGAGTCAGAGCGGTATTGGGAAAGCCGACCGGCGAAATATACTCCAGCGACATGGAGACACTGGCACACTTCGGAGCCAGCGGTTTAGGAATCGTTGATTTAACGGGTTTGGAGTACGCCACAAATCTAGAAGGGCTGTATCTGTCCGAGAACCAGATTGTAAATATCGATCCTTTATCAACGTTAACTGATCTGTTGGAACTCGACCTCTTCCAAAATCAGATCAGCGCTCTAGGCGGGCTCTCGTCCCTTACCAGCCTTACGACATTGAACTTGCACGTAAATA
>CAZBTJ010000188.1:0-7252 GCA_964494325.1 uncultured Pirellulales bacterium | reverse complement strand
TGTCTGCATTGACGAACCTTACCAGACTCGGACTGTCCAACAATCAGATCAACGATATTCCCGGCTTGGCTGGGCTGACCAACCTGGAAGAACTCTACCTCGAAAACAATCAGTTGGGCACCCTAGGCGGGCTCTCGTCCCTTACCAGCCTTACGACATTGAACTTGCACGTAAATAACGTCAGTGAACTGACTCCCCTGGCCGGCTTGACAAGTATAGAGAATCTGAATCTACGAGATAATCACATTACCAACATCGAACCTCTATCGGGATTGACAACTCTTACAGAACTTTACATTGGAGGCAACGAAATCGGTACCATCACGGCCCTGTCGTTACTGACCAATCTACAGTCTCTGGACCTATCAGGGACTGGGATCAGCGATTTGACACCATTGGCCGGAATGATTGGTTTGGAGACTCTGCATGCGTGCTGCAATGGGCTAGATGACCTGAGTCCACTGTCCGGTTTAATCAACCTCCAGTATCTTGGCTTGGACTGGAACGAGATTACTGACATCTCCCCGCTGTCGCCCCTCAGCAACTTGACTGGCATGAATCTCATTGGGAACAGAATATCCGAGCTTGCTCCCCTGACCAACATGATGAATCTGAGCTATCTGAATATGCCGTACAGTCCGCTGAGCTGGCAATCCCAATGCACTGACATACCGACCATCCGCGCCAACAATCCCTCAATCGAGTTGTGTGCCGAGCCGAATCCCTATGACTGTAGTGTAGAGAACGTGACTGTCAACATGCCAGATCCGAATCTAAAGGCGGCCGTGATAGAGAAACTGGGATTAACAGAAGATCCCACCACCGGTGATATGGCACTACTGAACTGGTTCAATGCTGACCAAAGGGGCATTCAAAATCTTACAGGACTTGAGTACGCAAGGAACCTTCAGGGCCTGTGGCTCAATGAAAACGAGATCAGTGACATAAGCCCTGTGGCAAACCTGACGCATCTGGAACAACTCGAGTTGCATAACAATCAGATCAGCACAATCCCTAGTTTGTCTGCATTGACGAACCTTACCAGACTCGGACTGTCCAACAATCAGATCAACGACATCACTCGTTTGACAGGCTTAACAGGACTGGAAGAGTTGCAGCTACACAATAATCAGATCAGCAACATCTCGGAATTGTCTGGGTTGACCAGTCTGATTGCACTTGGTTTGGGCGATAACCAAATCACTACGGTTCCATCTCTCTCAAGCCTGGGCAGCCTGGAGTTCTTGAATCTGTACGGTAATCAAATTACAGATGCCTCAGGTGTGTCTGGACTGAACAATCTGGTAGAATTGATTCTGACTCTGAATCAGCTGAGTACCCTCCCAGACCTATCAAGTTCTGTTCGGTTGAAAGTGCTGACCGCAGAGAAAAATCAACTCACAGATATTTCCGGATTGACCGGATTAAAAAATCTGGAAATGGTCAACTTGCATAAAAACCGAATCGTAGATATTAGGCCCCTCTTGGGGATGAACAAAATAACCAATCTCTCTCTCATTAAGAATTTAATCAATGACATTACCCCTCTATCCGGGATGAGCGGCCTAACTTATCTGAAACTTCAAATCAATCAGATTAACGACGTCGGCCCTCTGACAGGATTAACAGGCTTGAGAGAACTACATTTGGGCCAAAACCAGATCTCAACTCTAAGCCCTTTGGCAGGCCTAACTGATTTGGTCTTTCTTGGGTTGGACGATAACTCAATCACCGATATCAGTCTCTTAAGCACGCTGGTTAATCTAAAAGACCTGGATTTGGCGAGAAACCAGATTTCTAATATCGATGCCTTGAGTGGCATGTCACAACTTACTGCTCTATTCCTATTTGACAATCAGATCAGCAGCATCAGTGCACTGTCTGACAAGACCAGCCTGCGAGAACTCGTTTTGGCCAACAATCAGATCGCTGACATGTCCGTACTGGATGGGTTAACACAGTTGGAGGTTTTGGATATCAGCCGAAATCAAATCGACAGTCTCTCATTTCTTGCAGGTTTAACCAAGTTGCAGCGATTGGAAGCAGCCGAAATTGGGATCAGCGACATCCCAACATTAACCGGATTCACCGACCTGGTTCACCTCGACCTGGGAAATAATCAAATCTTTAACGTCAGCCCACTGGATGGACTAGCATCTCTGGAGTACCTGAGTCTACAAGGTAACCAGGTTATGGATATCGGTGATCTTGCCGGTTTGAATAATCTTGTGGAATTCCTGGCTGGGGGCAATCCGATTCAGGACATCTCCGCTTTATCAGACAAGATTAACCTGCGTTTCTTGATTATGCCTGGGTGTCAGATTGATGATCTTATCCCACTAAGCTCATCAATCAATATGGAGAGACTTGTTCTCTGCGATAACCAAATCAATGACATCACTCCCTTGAGCGGCATGACAAGGCTGAATAGACTTTATTTGGAACATAATCAAATTGGCAACATAAACGCCGTATTGAATATGCCCAACCTGGAACGGCTTCGTCTGGAATACAATCAGATCAGTATCCTTCCAGATCTGTTGGGACTGGGACGCTTGAATGTATTGATTTTGAACAACAACGAGTTGATCGACATTTCCGGCTTGACAGAGGTCAACAACTTTCAAATGCTGGATTTAACCAACAATCAGATCAATAACATTGCGCCATTAGCCGATCTGACCAACTTGAATGAACTCTTCTTGAGCAACAATCAGATCACGGATCTTGGTCCGTTGGTCGGCCTATCAAATCTATGGCATTTACGGGCACAAGACAATGGTGTCGTGGATGCCATAGCCCTGGGATCTATGCCCAACCTAGAAGTGATCGATCTATCTAATAATGCTATATCGGACGTCTCTCCCTTCACGAACTTACTGCAGCTCATGGAGTTGAACCTTAAGGGAAATCCTTTGACTCTGAATTCCTGCTGTAATTTGATCTTGACCATCTCAGATAACAATCCCGGCATAAACTTACAGACCAGTTGTGATCCGGATGACTGTCTAGATCCTTCACTTGTAAACCGTATTCTTGAGGATGGTTTTGAAACTATCCAGATGTTGGCAGAATGGAATACCTTCAGTTCCACTGAGGCCTACTTCGATCAGGTGGATGGCAAGCTTCAGATAACAGCCAATGGTGTTGATATCTGGCGGGACCATGACGAATATGGCGTGGTGTTTACACCTGTGTTTGGAGACTTTGAAGCGATCGTCAAAATTGAGAGCCAAGAATACACTCATGATTGGGCCAAGGCAGGCATTGCAGTCAGGAACAATATGACTGAAGCCGGAAGTGCTGCAGGCTACGTAAACATGGTAATCACGCCCACACGATACAGTTTTCAATGGGATGAGCAACCTGGTTTTGCAAACAATTCTCTCACCAGACTTATGAACCATCCTGACTATCCAGACTCGCCACATGGCTCTGAGATAATTGTCAGTTTGGCAACCCCTGAGTACTGGGGTGACAACTATGGGCAACGTATTCGCGGATCTATACAGCCAGCAGAGTCGGGCAACTATACGTTTTTCGTGGCAGGCGACGATGCAGGAGAACTGTGGTTGAGCACGGACAATGATTCAGCCAATGCGACCCTGATTGCGGTATTACCAGGTATGTCAGCTCCCGGTGAGTACGACAAGTATCCCGAGCAACAGTCGGCTGCCATATGGCTTGATGCAGGGCAGACATATTATATAGAGGCACTCCATCAAGAAGGCCAGGGCGGTGATCATTTTGAAGTTGCCTGGCAAGGTAACACCTGGCCAGAACCACAAATCATCCCGGGGAGTTTTACACGCGAATGGTGGATAACGCCATTACCTGACTGGCTTAGCGTTGCCGGGCTACAGAGCCATCCTGACTATCCAAACTCCCCGCATGGCTCTGAAACAGTTGCCAGTTTGGCAGGACCTCTTAACTGGGCCGATTACTATGGACAGCGCATTGGAGGATTCATACAGCCGGCAGAGTCAGGCAATTACACTTTCTTCATGGCAGGCGACGACACTGGAGAATTATGGTTGAGTACAGATGATAATCCTGCCAATGCAACCCTGATTGCGTCAGTACCCAATTGGACCTTTCCCGGCCAGTATGACAAATACCCCGATTTGAAGCAGCAGTCTGCTTTGATATCGCTTGATGCAGGGCAAACATATTATATAGAAGCCCTACACAAAGAAGCTGGAGGCGGTGATCATGTAGAGGTTGCTTGGCAACGCGAAGGCTGGTCAGCCCCCCAAATCGTCCCGGGGAGTTTCACACGGGAATGGTGGATGGACGAAGAGGAGCCGCCCAGTGATGGTTTTATAGAGACGTCCATTAAAACAGCCTACAACACGTCAGTCTTGCCCAGCTGGCTAAGACTCAAAAAAAGAGGAACAACCTTTACTGGATACTACAGCACATTCAGCCCTGATGGTCCCTGGTCCAAAGTTGCATCAGCGACTCTAGAGAATGCCAATACCATCCAGGATGTGGGTATGATCGTCACTTCCCACTCATTGGGTGATTTATGTACTGTAGTGTTTGACGACTTTTATCTGGCCGATGAGGCGGACACACCTTCCGGAGAAAATGTCGAAGTCAGCGAACCCGAAGCAGGCGTGATCATGACATTTGACAAGGTGGAGACAACGGGTGAAACCACGATTGTCGTCACCGAGCAGGGACCAGAACCCCCAACGGGATTCCAACTCGCCGATCCCCCCACATACTACGACATCACGACCACGGCAAGCTTCTTGGGCCAGATTGAAATCTGTATCGATTACAGCGGCCTGGCATACAATGGGCCGGAAGAGGGACTCCGCTTGCTACATTACGATTCCTCTCAGGGATGGATCGACTGCACAACAACCGTGAATACGGTCAATGATCTGATCTATGGTCTCGTGGAATCGCTCTCACCCTTTGTGGTCGTACAGCATCCCAAAACCCTGATAGGGAATTTGGCGACCCTGGTGGCTGACCTAAATCTTCACAAAGGAACTGCCAACAGCCTACTTGCCAAACTACGTATAGCACTTAAGAAACTGGACGATACCAACGAGGCAAATGACGTGGCAGCAATTAATGCGATTAATGCTTTTATCAATAAAGTAGAGGCTCAAAGCGGCAAAAAGATCCCTGCAGTGCAAGCGAATCAATTACTCTCTGCAGCTCAGGCGATAGTCGATTTATTAACGTCAGTATAGCCAACTTCAAAATAAGATATTTGAGATTTACAGGGGCTGCGAATAGGATTCGCAGCCCCTGTTTCACACTTGTTGGCCGTGGGGAGGATAAAGGGGTCATGCCGTAATTCTTAACATTTTAGTCTGTGACATGTGATGGACAATAGGGGTCGGGGTTTAATTCTTGCATTTGATGGATATATTGTGCGGAGCTTTGCAAGGGCGAACGAGTCATTAACAATGGAAGATTTTGCGTCGTACCTCCTCCTAAGGAACACCCCATTTTTCGGCGAAAAATGGGCTTTTTGTTCTTTTCTTACATATGCCCCTTCAGGGGCGGTGAACTCGCAATGACGACCTGTTTTAAGGCAGAGCCATTGCTTAAGGTCTTACTTTCCTACCTTTTTACTTTCTCATGTTCTTTCACTTGCCGCTTACCCCTTACCGGGAACACCTCACACCTCACACTCTTGGCCTGTGAAATCTTATTTCATCAAGCTCACACCTCAGCGCAGCGATTCTCCATTATCAGACGGATTCTTTTCAGGGGACATTCATAACAGCCTCCTCAATGCCTGTATCAAGGATATTATGGTCAATTCACACATGGGTTAATGTTGTTTATGCCACAGGACGACAGTTCTATGTAGACTAACAACATGATTATCTATTTATCTCACATGAGGGTGAACCTGTTACATGACGGCACAAAAGAACGTATTGATCGTTGAAGACGATATCATAAACCAGCTGTTTCTGAAGAGGCTTGTCGTCAGTCTGGGCTATGCGCCCATTACTGCTACAAACGGCAAAGAGGGACTCAAACAGTTAAAAGCGCACGACGACATCAGTGCAGCACTCCTCGACTGGGTCATGCCGGAAATGAACGGTATTGAATTACTCCGAATCATGAAGAAGGACACGGCCTATTCGCAGATTCCCGTGATCATGCAGACAGGAAGGACGGATAAGGAACATATCCTCGAAGGCATTTCCAAGGGTGCCTACTACTATCTGCCCAAACCCTATGAGACGCAGATTTTGCAGGCCATTTTGCGGGAGGCCATTGAAGAACATGAGAAACATGTGGAATTGCAGAAAAGGGCCGCTGCATTCGGGACCCATGTGGACGACCTGATTGTTCAGGGTGTCATCCGGTTTCGTACCATAGAGGAAGGCAATAGACTCTCCGCATGGTTTGGACGATTTTCGGCCAATGCGTATACCTCCGCGGGTCTGATTGAACTATTCACCAATGCCGTCGAACACGGCAATCTCGGCATCACCTATGATGATAAAACCCAACTTCTTTTGGACAGTGTCTTGGAAGAGGAAATTGATCGACGCCTGACCCTTCCAGAAAACGAGGGCAAGTTCGTTGAAGTAAGATTTGCTCGTAAAATGGATCAGATGTATGTACATGTGATAGATCAGGGGCAAGGATTTGACTACACAAAGTATCTTGATTTCGATCCCGAACGGGTCTTCGATCCCCACGGCCGGGGCATTGCCTTGTCACACAACAAATTCTTCAGCGGTGTGACCTACTTGGGAACCGGACAAGAAGTAGAAATCGAGTTTCCACTTCAGTCGCCGCAGGATGCCTCGAACCAGGCGCAAACTTGTGTCGAAGTAGGCTCTGTCTGAAAACTCCGTCGTCGGTCCGAGAGCGAGCAGTTTGTTTGCCTGGCGAAGACGGTTAAACAGGCTGGATTTTACCTTCTTTTTTCAATACTCAATGTCCAACAAGGAATGTCCAATGTCCAAGAGGGCAGACACCCCAAGGCACTTCGCCTGTGGCTCAGCTTCACTCCGCTGTTTTTACTTCCTCGGTTGGCTATTCCTTGTTGGTTATTGGGCATTCATTTTTTTGGGCTCCACCTGTAGGTCCACGATACCTTGCACTGAAGAATAAGTGGCTAGTGGCAAATCAGGGATGAGGGATGAAACCTGAAACCTGAAAAAAGACTCACGCCATAGCCACTGGCTTTCACACTTCACACTTCACACTTCTCACTTCACACCTCACACTTTACACTTCACACTTCACCCCTCACACTTCA
>CAZBTJ010000187.1:0-9079 GCA_964494325.1 uncultured Pirellulales bacterium | reverse complement strand
TTGATGAGGTACGCGTATATAATCGGGCGTTGTCCGCGGGAGAAGCCCTCTGGCTGGCAGGTGTGACAGATCCGATTGACAAACCGTTCTAACTCGTCACGATTCTCGAGTTAGAAGCATTATGGTGAGCTTTCAAGCGGCCTTGGACCATCCAAGGCCGCTTTTTGATTGGCGCGCGGGCCGAGGAAAATAACACTAACTGAAGGCCTCCTCCCGTCTCAACTTTGTCGTGAGCTTTGTCGTGAGCTTTGTCCTGAGCTTTGTCGTCTCACTGCACTCCAAATGCTGCTGCTTTTTATAACCCTTTCCAAAAGGCCTGGCCAAAATAATACAAAAACGAGTGAATCCCCGCCAAGAGAGCCGGACTGGTCGTCGGGAAGTTAAGTAGCCAGATTTACTAAGGAAACCATGTCCCAACGTATTGCTCACGGTATAGGCACATCCAATAATTGATTCGGTGATTTGATTAAGATCACTGCTCATGGGTTGTTCCTCTCTTTGCTTTTGGGTACTTGGGATGACAACGTCTATTAACTTCGTTCAAAAGCATTTCTTGCCACAGATGGATACAGATACACGCAGGGTGGCAGCACAAGAACTGAAAAGGCCCTCTCGAAATGATAGTCAAGCCGTCATTCGAGTCCAAGGCAGGCTCCGTGTGGTAAAGGTGTTTACCTAAGCGGAGGCACGCGACAGCGTGCATGACGGCGTACCCACGCAAAAGCCAAACGCAACGAATACGCGCCAGCATCTGTGTGTATCTGTATCCATCTGTAGCCAATAACAATAAAACCAACCCGCGAAGCGCATCCTTATCCGAAGATAACTCGCCTGAGTTCAACACGGGGTTTGCCAAAGTTGATCAGCAGGCATAGCTGGTGTCCAGTTGCCTTGAGATAGTTCATGCATTGGGCCAGATGAACATCTTCTAGTTTAGCCACGGCCTTGATCTCTAAGACAATCTTATCATTGATCAACATATCGGCCACATAATCACCGACAATAATACCTTCATACTTCACCCCAATAGGATACTGCTGTTTCACACACCATCCGTTTTTCCTCAGTTCATGGCTGAGAGCATTCTCATAGACCTTCTCCAAGAAACCATGTCCCAGCGTATTGCTCACGATATAGGCACATCCAATAATTGATTCGGTGATTTGATTAAGATTATCACTCATGGGTTGCTCCTCTCTTTGCTTTTGACTACTTGTACTTGGGATAATAACATCTATTAACACTCTTGTAAAACTCTTTTTGCCACAGATGGATACAGATGAACACAGATGGCTGTCGCCGGATGGAGGGATTAGACTTATTCTTGGGGTCGCCGTTCCAGGCAAGCTGCGCTTCCCTCGTGTGCTACGTCAGGGACTGCTCTTCAAGTAAACTTGATCGGCCACCCCTTTCCTCGCCCACTTGAAAGGAACGGCTCTGTTTCAATGCTTAGAGACCAGTAGGCAAAGCGTCAGCGCAATAAAACTGGAAGACCCATCCGATTTACGTCCAAATTGAGAAAGGCCCATCCACATGCGTATTCAAGCCGTCATTCGAGTCCAAGGCAGGCTCCGTGTGGTAAACGTGTTTACCTAAGCGGAGACTGCCGCAGGACGCTCCTCCCCCTGGGAGGTGGCACGCGACAGCGTGCATGACGGCGCCCCACGCAAAACCAAACGCAACGAATACGCGTCAGCATCTGTGTGTATCTGTATCCATCTGTGGCCAATAAAAATGAAACCAGCCCCGCGAAGCGGCTCCTTATCCGAAGATAACGCGTCGAATGCAAGGTCTTTTATCTAGTTGTGCGCAGCTTCTTCCAGAGTTTCTTGTGACTGAGAGAATCACGGGTTGCCAGAGTAATCATGCGGCTGATATTGCTTGGATGGCCTATGCGCAGGTGCTCGCTCAGCCATTGATTACTCACGCCAGATTGCGATTTTATCCAGCCCGCCAGAACAACCTTCCACGGGGCGCCTTTGAGATCAGTTGCCAGATCCTCTTGTTTCTTATTCAGGCATGACAGACCACGTTGCAGTAGTTGCCTGGGCATGACTAACACGATATACAGCATATACTTTAATGTATATAGCCGCCCTTTTCTGCCTCAGTGTTTTGCGTCTAATCCTGGCCAACCACAGAGTGTCTGCTGTCAAGTGCCCTGGTGACTGCATCGGCCACAGCCTTGCCCAGCACAGTTTTCTCCTGGCCCTTGAAGTGGACATTGTTTCCTTTGCGCCAGTTGTCGAACACATCTGATTCACGCACCACTCTGTTCAAGTCATTTATTTGAATCTCCGGGTGCTGGCTGATAACCTCCATGGCCGCCCTGTTGAAAACCAAATCTTCGTCCTTGCGCCGGGCATATTGCCCGGGGTTGCTGTTTGGCACCGGCGTGGTCGAACACCAGATCAAGGTGGCACCCGTCTTTTTCAGCATGGTGATCTCTTTCCCAAGGTTCTTTTTGTACGCCTCAATGGGCACCTGATATTTGCCCCATGCGCCGCTGGTCTTGTCATAGGCCTGCTTGAGGTCATGGAGTCCATGGTTGAACTGAATCACGTCCCACTGCAGACCTTTTGCTGTATAGTCACCCAACCACTGAGCCATCTGGCTGACACCGCGATCAGAGGGTCCGCCATTGCCCTCGATTCGGACATAGTCTGCCTTGCCTTCCAGCGCAGCCTTGGCTGCGTCATGGTAATTTATGCTGATAGAATCTCCCACGACCAGCACACGTGGAAGCCTGGCAGTGTCAATCGTACGCTGGTCCTGTAGATCTGGGCCTGTCAGTGTGATCTTTGTCCCGAGCCTGATGTCCAGATTCCGCGTTTTCTTGCGGTATCTCACCGTGCAATCCGTGCCGGATTTGCTGTGTAATGTGGCGGAAACAAGCTCACCGTTTTGCCACTGAATATCCACTTCAAATCCACCGCGTGCGCGCAGGCCTTTAACCGACCCTGTGGCCCACGCCTTGGGCAGAGCCGGCAGCAAATGAATCTCGCCTGCATGAGACTGGACCAGCATCTCGATGGCCCCGGCCGTGATGCCAAAGTTCCCGTCAATCTGAAAGACACGCCCTGGCCAGCACCCATTCCAAAGGTTGGGATACGCATTGGCAGAGACCTCCTTGTGATAATAGGTGTAGGCGCTCTCAGCATCCAAGAGCCGAGCCCAGAGGGCCGTCTTCCAGGCATTGGCCCAACCAACCACGGTGCCGAACCCACGTGCCTTGAGTGACACGGCCGCTGCCCTTGCGAGTTTCGGTGTTTTGCTCAATGAGATCTGACGACCTGGATACACAGCGAACATATGAGAAATATGCCTGTGTTGATCCTTGGGATCATCCTTGTCGGCCATCCACTCTTGAAGTTGCCCCCATTTTCCGATCTTGGGCCCGACCAACCTGTCCCGCATGCCAGAGAGCTTTGTACGATACTCATTGTCCACGCCCAAAGCCTCTGCCGCTTCAATCGTATTGGTAAAGAGATCCCAGATGATCTGCTGATCATACGACACGCCATCCTCGGTCTCGCCATGCTCCGGTGACCAGCCATTCGGTGCAGCCAACCGGCCATCAGGGAGTCTCTTCAAGTGATCCTCCCAGTAGTGACACACTTCCTTGAGATAGGGATAAGCCACAGTCTTGAGATAAGCCTTGTCCTGTCCAAACGCATAATGTTCCCAAAAATGCTGGGCATACCAGGCACTGGCAGGCAGGTTCCATTTCCACCCCATGCCGCCAAACGGATTGTGGGACGTGCGAATGGTGAATCCCCGGATATTCTCGCCATAGGCCAGCTTGGTGGCCTTGCGAAACGGCACCAGCGATTCTGTCAACAGATCAAACAGAGGTCTGTGACACTCGGCCAGATTAGCCGATTCAGCAGGCCAGTAGTTCATCTGAAGATTGATGTTGCTGTGGTAATCGGCATGCCACGGGGGATTGTTCCGATCGTTCCACAGACCCTGCAAATTGGCGGGTAGCGTGCCGGGCCTGGAACAGGCGATCAGTAAATAGCGACCCATCTGAAACAGAAGCTCATCCATATCCGGATCGGCCTGTCCCTTTCCAATGGCTTGAAGTCGCTGGTCTATGGGCAAGACACGCTGAGATTTTTGGGTGATGCCAAGGTCAATGTTTACGCGATTGTAAAGCGACTGATAGTCTTTGACATGGGCTTCAAGCAGCTTTGAATAGGATTGTCTTGCTGCCTGGTCTGCCTGCTTTGTCACGCGTGCATGGGGGTGATCGCCCTGCCACTTTTTGGCATAGTCCATGACATAGCTTGTCTCCGCAGCCAGGATCATGGTCAGACTGTCACAACGGCTGAAAACCAGCGTGTCGCCATCCGTGGTGATCGTCCCGCCCTTGGCCACAATGCGAACCTGTGCCTCGTACTCCATACCATTGATCAACGTCCCTGTGAAGGTCAACTTGTTTTGTTCAGCAGAGATGCTTTCATCACGCCCCCCGGAAAGCCTGAAGCGTCCAGAGTACTTTCCCTTGGCACTGGCCGTCATACGTGAGACCACAATCTGGGCAGGATGACTGCAAAATGTTTCACGCAAAAACTCGGTACCATCCTGTTGATAGGCCACACGACAGACTGCCCTGCTGATATTCAGTTCCCGTCGATACTGCGTGACCGGGCTCTCGTTTTCCAGGGTCATGACCAGGTTTCCGAAGTTCTGATAGAACCCCATGCCGGGCGCCGGATATTTTCCAGCCTGGTTCTCATCGCCTGTCCAGAGACTGTCCACGTTAAACTGAATTCGCTCTTCCGGGACGCCTCCAAAAACCATACAACCCAGGCGCCCGTTGCCCAAGGGAAACGCTTCCTTCTCCCAGTTTGCCGCTGGTGTTTCAAGCCACAGAATGTCATCGGCCTGCGCACTGATCAGGCAAAAAAACGACAACATGACGGCAAACGAAAAAACTATTTTCAGACTCTGAGACTGTGACATATTCTGATTCATAGGTGTACTCCGTAATATGAATTAATACAACAAGACGTCATCGCCCTTTTTCATATCGATCTCATAGACGCCCGAAGAGACCTGTTTAATTGTGTGCTGCCGGTGACTCTTGATCCGAACCTGGCCACTAAAACCAGGACGTACCCGGCAGGGCTCACCTGCCAGACTCTTGATTCGCACCCATTGGGTCCGACCCCCTGTGCGGTTTGCAGACACGAGGAAGGCGCCCTCAGTATGAAAATCATGGAACTCGATATCTTGCCATGCCGAGGGTGTGGCAGGGAAGATGCGAATGGGGCCTGTCTGGTCCTTGGCCGGATCTGTCCAGCTCTGAATACACATGTCCTGGATAATGTTGGCCAGGCCCAGTGTGGCTTCAATACAGGGACTCTCATACCACAGGCCATTGGGATAGAGGTCGCCCTGTAGCAATTTCAGGCTTTCCAGGGCCTTGTCTCCGAGACCGATGGCGGTGCCAATGGGGCCAGCATGGGCCTGGACCATGGCCTGTCTCTGGCCTGGCCCGGCCGTGCCCAGGGCGCGTTCGAAGGACCGTTTCATCACATCAAAGGTCCCCGTCTGTTCGACGTTGACAAGATAGAGCGGATAAATCATCAGGAGATTGGAGAAATGCTGGTGGTTCTTGCTGGACGTTCTGTCACGTCCCAGCATGAATCCGTACTCATCAAAGGGATAATCCACAAGGCGAGTGACCACCGCTTGCCAGCGAGGGATAAGCGGATCATCGATGCCCAGGCGTTCACTGGCCTTGAGTAGTGTGTGACACCCCCACTTGAACAGGGCCAGGTCAAAGTTGCAGTCCTTGAACACGCCCGTCTCTGGCGAGAAGGTCGGGGGTAAACGAAGCCTGCCATCAGCCGTCTCCTCGACCATATGAAGATACAGATTGATGCTGCGGCGCAGCAGGGGATAGATCTTGTCACGCAGCATCTGATCGTCCATGGAAAAGCGGTACTGCCACCACATGTTATGCATGGCCCAGGGCAGTGTCCCCACCATGTCGTAATAGCGCATGTCCCCATCGCGCGTGCCCCTCAGGTCCCAGGCCACGGCAATGGGCAGAAAGGCCGAGTCAGCCTGCCATTCGACAGGACGCACGGCATCGATCAAGGCTTGACGCTTCTCGTAGAACCGGTCCACCAGGGCCTGGCCCTGCTCCAGTCGATTGGCCGCGTACACAGGCCAGAGCGAGGACTGGATGTTCCAGTCTGTGGTGAAGTACGGCCACGACTTGCCTTGAAACCAGAGGCCCGGTGTATCCACAATACACCGCCCTGCCCGGGCCGTACAGCCGAACCGGTACATGGTCTGCCAGTAGAGTGACTCCAAATCTTTATCAGGTAGGGTCACAAAACTCCTGGGATAATAGGCGTGCCACCAGCTACGGTGGCGCTCCACCCAGGTCGATCGATCCAGGGACAGACAACGGGTCACGTCTGCCACGGCCGTGTCTGAAGCACAGGACTCGGGATAGCTGTGGGCAATACTGACCATGTGGGTGCGTGTGCCCTGTTCGACCTGCTCTTGCCAGGCCGTGGCATACTGACCGCCAACCAGGAAGTCCTGGATCCACACGGACACAGGGCCTCTTTGTTCCTGACGCCCTTCCGGGTTGGCCTTGAAGACCTTCAGTGTCTTGGCATAATGCTTACCGTAGCTCCTGGCGAATCTCTCAATATCAGCCTCTTTAGTCGGATACCCCCCGCGCGTGGTTCGGGCCACCACAGGATGCCAGGTCCAGTGACATCCCTGCTCGCCGACCGTCGGCGTCAACTCCGTGACTATGGCCATGTCATCAGCATGGGTGAAATGACGGATCTGAATCTCACCCTTATCTGTGGTGATGGTCCCGGTCAGTTCGGCATGCCACAGGTCCTTGCGCCAGGTACAGCCCGTGAGCTTGCCCATTGTGTGCAGAGAAAAGTGGCCAATCTGAAGGCGGGGTCGACTGTACGCGGTCCAGCCGTATGTCTCATCACGATGGTCATGTACATCGGCCCGGAAGATCTGGAGACGAAGGGTCTCGTCTGCCTGGTACAGCATGGACCCGACCATGGCATTGCCGAAGTGAGGCGCCTCGGTCCAGTTCTGCGGCAGCCTGTCAAAGGTCATGTCATGGGCCTGCATAAATGACGGCCAGTCGACCTTGGTCTGCACCCCACCGGACTGAACGACAGAAGCATGGCAAACGGATGCAAATACAACAGCACAGGCCAAACATATCTTTTTATTCTTCACGGATTTTTCCTTTGTAAAGGGTGTGATACTAATCAATGGGGTAGCTCAAATCTAGCTTCCCACAGGGCTGCCAGTTCCTTCACCTTGTCCGGCATGCGCTCGGCATGGTCTGTCAGCTCGGTTTTTTCTCGCGTGAGATTGTACAGATGCCAGGTTCCTTTTTCAGCGCCTTCACGCACGATCTTCCAGTCGCCCTTGATCACAGCATGGGTGCCTGCGTGTTTGAAGTAGTAGGCATGCTCGGGATCCTGCTGGCGCCCCTGGATGGTAGGTAGCAAACTGGTTCCCTCGTTGGGGAGAATGGACTGCCCATTAAAGGCGCCTGGATAAGACGCACCTGCCAGTTCAATGCAGGTGGCCAGGATGTCCACCATGTGCCCGCGCTGGATTGTGATGGTCCCGCCTGGAGGAGTGAGCCCCTGGGGCCAGTGCATGATACAGGGCACACAGGCCCCGCCTTCGTGCACATTGGCCTTGTACCGGCGTAGCGGTGTGTTCTGGGCATTGGCCCAGTTATGGCCCACCGTGTGGAAGGTCAAGGGTCCCCCGCTGTCCGTGTCCATGTGGTCACCCACACTGATCGTCTTGCCCTGAGCCTTGGCCCACTCAATCACGTTGATGGCCGTGCTCCACCCATTGCCGCTAAGATGTTCGCTGCAAGCCCCATTGTCATTGGTATAGATGATCAGTGTGTCGTCCAGCCGTCCTGTGTCCCTCAGCGCCCCGACAATCCGACCAATGGCCTGATCCATATGGTCGATCATGGCTGCATACACGGCCATGTTCCGGATGCGCCAGTCCTTGTGATCCACGGAATCCCAATCCTGGACACGGGGTTCAGGAGCAGGTAGAGGCCAGCGTGCGGTGTTGATCAGGCCCATCTCGATCATGCGTTCATAACGTTGCTCACGCAGAACATGCCAGCCTTTTTCATATCGCTTGATGTACTTCTGAATTACGTCTTCGCGTGCATGTAATGGCCAGTGCGGCGAAGTAAAGGCTACATACTGGAAAAACGGCTCTTCTGAATTTGCAAAACCATGGATCTGCTTGACCGCTTCATCCCCAATTTTTTCTGTATAGTAATAGTCCGGGCTGTCCGGCTCCACAGCCTGGGTGTCACGTGTCAGGCTCGGCGGACGCCAGTAGGACCCGGCCCCTCCGAGCGTACCATAATACGAATCAAAGCCGCGCTGGATGGGGCTGTTCTGAGTAGCCCTGCTGGACAGATGCCACTTACCCACCATACCGGTCTGATACCCGGCCGTCTTGACCAGTTCGGCAATGGTTACCTGCTTGTCGGTCAGACTGTTGCTGTAGCGTCCGGACATCAATGTGGCCCGGCTGGGCCAGCAGCGTGATGTCCCGTAGAATTCAGTGAAACGCAAACCGTTCTTTGCCAGCCGATCCAGATGAGGCGTTTCGACCTCACCGCCGTAGCAACCCAGATCGGAAAAGCCCATGTCATCGGACATGATCAGCAGGATGTTAGGCCGTTCGACTCCTGATTCGGCCGCCAGGGACACACCAGACCACACCAGGATCAACAACACACTGAGACATAGGGTCTTGAAAAAATTATAATGCTTCACAGTTAGCGACCTTTCAGTTTGGTACAGAATTCATACAATCACACACGGACCTTTGTAAACTTCCAGTAGCATATAGGGTGCAGGACAAAATGCGTTTTTCATTCTCCTTGCCATGTCCGGCTTTCTGATTCCTTTGACTATACAAGAGTCGTGGTTGAATTTACAGAGACACTTAGGCTATTTTTATCTTTCCCAATCGAATAGGGCGTTCCTCAACATCTGTACCATATCATAGGGTGCCGCCTCCC
>CAZBTJ010000186.1:0-9135 GCA_964494325.1 uncultured Pirellulales bacterium | reverse complement strand
ATGCTTCGTTACTGCCCAGACAGGACTTATAACCATGAAAAGCATGAAGTTCACTGAGATGATAAGGGGTGTTTGCGTTTTCATAGCTGCCTCTTTTGTATCGTAATTCGTTTCAAGACAAATTAAAAATCAAAACTTAAAAATCAAAAATGAAACCCATTATACCATCTCACCCACAAAACACCGATATTCTTTATCCTAAACTACGTCTCACTAAGCGGTTAACGCAATTATTAACTGGTTAAGAAGAAGAGCAAATACAGTTAATCAAGAATCGTGACAACCAATCCTTAATCACCGCCGCGCAGACATTCTCTGCATTCGAGACTTTAGGCCTGTTACCCGACCATTTCCTGTGGATCAATTGGAACGCTTTCCCAAGATCTGTGGCTATTCAGACTAACTCTTGGCAAAACCTCGCGTTATTCTCGCTGACCTGATTGGCAAACTCTCCTTGTTATAAAATCTCATTCCTTTGTGCAAAGTGAAAACTCGCTAAGCATATTATTCCCAGATGATATCCATATCACTTTACCCTACGCCTTCTTAAATCTCTTAAATCTCTTAAATCTAGAATACTATTAAAACACAAAGGTCGTCAATGACTTTTCGAATATTTTTTGGTTGTTCTAAATTGTATACATCCCCTAACCTCATCTTCTTTTTTCTGTAACACCGAATATACTACATTGAGCTTGCTCTCCTTTGGCTATGTCTCAAAAGACTGAAGTCGTGACATAAACAAAAGGATCCGTATTCGGGAAATTGGCTATAGCTGACATTTCTCACAATCCATGTAGCTCAGTGCAAGGATTTCATAATTCCCCCTTGCATAACACTCATAATGGAGCTAGTATTTTTGTTGGTCTACTCTGTTGGTAAACCTATTTTTGCGAGGTCATGTTTTTTCGTACGCAATGGGAGGTACGATAGTCATGAGAGTGTTGCGGATTCTTCCTGGTGTGTTTTTCGCCTCTGCGGTTCTGGTATGCGCTTTGACATTGTCTCAGGCCCGTTCTGTGAGTCCGGACGTTAAACTTCTGATAGAGCAATCTGTCGCGATTGAAACCTGGCAGGCTTGTAAGAGGCCACGTACTGGTAATCATGCAGCGTCAAAGATCTCTCCCTTGGTGGCTCAGGCTCAAATTTATGCCAAGCTGTTAAACCCACCTGCGCGGCCCAAGCCACAGACTACAAACAAACTTGTTCTGGCAGAATCGATGACCAGGACTGCAACGGCTCCAATTCTACCCAGGGTGCAAGCGACACCTCAAAAGGTGTCACCCAGCTTCAAAGTGCATGCTACAAGTGTGTTTGCCAAGCACCCGGAACGATCTATGGCTTTGATCTCTGAGCCAGGCAAGGGCATGTTTTGGATTCGACCGGGTCATATGCTAGGCTATCTAAAGGTGACAGAGATTTGCAAAGATGCGGTGGTGTATGAATTCAAAGACACCGTGGGCCAAGTCGCTTGGGAACCGTCCTCTATACCAGTATCACAACGTCCTCGGTCTGATGCTTCATCACGAATGGCGATGGACTTACCCAAGTCATCTCCTGGACCATCACCACTGCCTCCTGTGTCAGCGAGCCCATTGCCCAGCCGCTTGGGCACACCCCAAAAACAACGTACACGCCCCATGTCGCCCCGCCCCCGTCGAGGTGGAAGATGAGAGGAAGCGTTAAGGGTAAGCGGTTAAGGTTTTGACTGAATATAAAAACTCGAATGCGCAGGCAAGGTAAAGTTGAGGCGTGAGCCCTTCCCGTGCTCTTCGTTTCTTCGTGGTAAAAAAATAAAACGCGGCCAAAGGTCGCACACTGCCTACAAACATCAACAGACACGTTGTGTCTACTACAAGCAAACATAGAGATATAGTTGTTCAAGCTTCGCTTGACTTGGGTATGGACACCACGAAGAGACGAAGAGCACGAAGAAAGAGACTACTTATGAAATTTGATGATCTGTCTAATAAGGTGATTGGTTGTGCAATTGACGTACATCGTGAACTTGGGCCTGGATTACTTGAGTCAGCGTATGAACTATGTCTTGCTCATGAATTGCGATTGCATTGCATTGAATTCAAACTGCAATATCCGCAACCAGTCGATTATAAAGGTATTCGCCTTGATTGTGGGTATCGAGTAGACATGTTGATCGAAGATAATCTAATAATTGAACTGAAGAGCGTAGAAGAAATCAAAGGTATCCATGAGGCTCAACTACTGACATACATGAAACTGGCCAAGGTTAACATAAGCCTTTTAATAAACTTCAATGTAACCCGTTTGAAGAACGGTATAAAACGCTTTGTATTATAACTCCTTCGTGCTCTTCGTTTCTTCGTGGTAAAAAACAAAATGCGGCCAAAGGTCGCACACTGCTTACACAAAAAGATAATTTAGATGAATTGTAACAGACACAGCCACAGAGACATAGTGATTCAAGCTTCGCTTGAATTAGGTATGAACACCACGAAGAGACGAAGAGCACGAAGAAAAAACCGAAAACTAAAAACTGAAAACTCTCCAATTATGAACCGAATCCTAAGCATCACCCTGGAAATCACACCCCATACCAGTGAAGGCGACCTACTTAGACTTGACATCTCGCTGAATCGATCAGATTTTGGCACTATCACCGGTCAAAGCCCCCCTGATAAATCCAGCAGCGACCTGACCACCAATGTGACAGTCCCGGACGCCAGTACGATTATCCTCGGTGGTATGCTCAGACTCAACCAAACCAAAGCCGGTAGAAAGATCCCAATCCTTGGAGATCTGCCTTTAATTGGGGCACTCTTTAGAGGGGCTTCTAACAAAGATATTCAAAACAAACTCTACATCTTCGTCAGAGCTGAAATCATCCGGCCAGAAGAAACCCTCAGGGCGGCACAAAGTGCCCTTAATCGAATTTCAGATCAGAATAGAACCGCCTTTGAACAACATGAAAAGGACTTCCAGGACTATAAGACACTTCCCCTTAAACGTAACGAACGTCTTGATCCTGAAAATGTTTTGGAGATGAAATAGAAGTTAAGAAGGTATGAAGCAGGAAGGAGGAACAGTGGGAAGGTGAGAAGGTAGGAAACACAGTAGACGCCCATACAGGCGCCAGCGATAAAACAGCAACGCGCAGCGTTCCCACCACTAAGAACTAAAAACCAAACACTTAAAACCGCCTGAGCGCAGCGAAGGCTAATGCTGTATATGGGAAAAATAGGTCGACTTCTTTTTTTCGTACAGGACTTTGCCATTGATGATCGTGGTCTGTACAAAGGTATTGTAGTGGAATGGATGCCCATCCAGGATGATGATATCCGCATCTTTCCCCGGTTGCAGGCTGCCCACACGATCGTCAATGCCAAGCAATTACGCGGGCGTAATCGTAATGGCTTCCAATATCAGGGCCACTCACAGGGATAATTCGACCCGCACGAATGGCTACCATCGCGGCAATTGAGGAATGTATCATGGCCAAGACCATAACACAGGAGAGAATGAAGCATTTAGAGGCTTTCATCAGGCACAGACTCCCACATGGTAGTTTTCCAAATTTGGAATGAGTCACCCTACCTAATTAACTCAAGATACCCTTTCCTTCGCAATACAACTGACCTTAAAAAAGATCACTCCTTTCACTATATCTAATTCGTCATTGGACTGGTAAGAAAAACTTCCTTTTTATTTCAAGATTTGCCCCCATCTCCTGTTTCACCTACAGCATACAAACCAACTTAAACCATTTACAATAATAACCTTAGGACCTGCCACTGAGCAGGCACCCAGATCGCATTGTTCATATAAACGATCTTGTACAAGATGGTTGTACAGAAAATGCAGAGAATTTTTGAGCCCTCGGTAAAACCCCACCATTTCACTGGCCAAGAATGCCCCATAGGAACCCTGTACCAGGATACAATCTTACTTGACATCTCCCAAGATTTCAGTATCATACTTGTTTGCGTCCTCGTAGCTCAATTGGATAGAGTGTTGGCCTCCGAAGCCAAAGGTTAGAGGTTCAAATCCTCTCGGGGATATTCGCTTTCGTTTTCATGAGTTTTATGGCTTGTCTTTGTATCTCGGTATATGTTGTTAGCATTGGATCACCAACATCTACTTTAGTCTCAATGTTTGTTTTCGGGGAAGCTACTTGAACATCAATTCCTTTTATGTTCGGACAAACCACCTGAATTGTGAAGCATCGCCCTGGCGGCAGGGAAAGTATATTGAAAAACTTTTCCCTGTTTATCGATGAAATATGTGCTGCTTTGGGTTTATCTGAAACAGATGATCGACGAGATCAGTTATTTGATCTTGCAGCATCGGCCCCGAACAGGATTCCCGCTGATGTAGCTGAGACTGTGAAGACACAGCCTGTCGTTCCGGTTTTTGTGCGAACCATCGCTAACAAACAGTTGAGTGACGATAAGATTGTGGAATTAACAGAGTACTTCAAAAAGTTCTATTAGCGGAATGGGATGGATCCTTCACACGTAAAAATTCTTGGAACGGCAGAGATTGAGCGACTCGTCTCTGAAATATTGAGCGAGGCTTACTCAAGTAGCATCGATATCCCGATCGACATTGATTTGCTTGTTCAAAAACAATCCTTCGTCGATGACCTTATTCCTGCCGAAGAACAGACCCCTTGGTTGGTTCGATATAGGGGTTATTTACAAGGAAAGTTACCGCCATCGCTAGAGCCGAAACAAGAGGGTAGCCGACATCTCGAAATCAAGGATCACGCACGAAGATGCCACGTTTTTGGCCCCGGCGTCCGATTCGCCGGGGCCAAAACTCTATTCTTCTGTGTGCTATCCAAAGTGCCTATCATAAGTGAAATGTCCTTGCCCTCCAGTTTAATTAACGGCAAGGCATGCTTTCACTTATTCTGAGACAGGCGGAGAGTTTCTCAGTACACATGAGTACTTTCAGTCTCCATCACAGGCGAAGACATCTGTTCACTCTGCAATTCAACGCCGAATCTCAAGTCACCTATTTTGAGACCCTTTACCTGAATTCGGTACTCGGCCGTTGCCTTCGCCGCCAGACTTGCCAGCGGTTCAAAGCTCACGATATTGCCACTGGCTTTGCCCCGTGTTGGACCAGAGCTATTGACGTATGCCATTTTTTCAGGCACCGTTGCTCGAATCACAATATTTGTACCCATAGCACTGCCTTGATTGGTCACGCGAATGACATACGTTTCATTGGTCCCGATTTCGATAGGATCTTCCAGATCAATCACCTCTAACAAGATGGCGGGAATGCCTTTTACTGCAGTTTCTGACTCAGCCGATGCATAGGTACAGTAGGCTTTGGAATTGACTTTATTGACAGTGGTACCGATGCTATTCAACTTGAGTTTTACGGACACCTTCTTCGACGCCGAAGGTTTCAGCATCCCCAGATTCCAAACAACCATACCCTGGCGAGCTTCACCGCTATCCGTTGCGCTGACAAAGGTAGCACCAGGTGGGATCACATCAGTGATCAGTAAGTTATTTGCCGGGCCGTCACCCTTGTTTACCACGGTAATCTCATATTCGACTGTGCGACCCGCATAACGCATCTCTGGTCCGGAGGTGGTAAGGACAAGCATGGGCACGAACACTCTTACAGAGTAGTCTGCAGTAGCACTCACGTTTCCTTGAGCAGTGGCTTCTGCACGAGTCTTGTAGAGACCCCCCTTGCTCGCTTTAAGTTTCATTCTCACTGTTTTAGATTCACCCGGTTGAAGGTCGCCAGCTTCAGATGCAAATGTACTCTTTCCGTCTAGGGTCAGTAACCCTTTGGGTAATTCTTCTCGAATTCTGACATCACGGGCAAGACCAGACCCATTGTTGGTGACCTTGAGTGTGACAGGAATAGGGTCGCACTGAATCACTGATGCGGGGCCCGTTTGTGCGAGCTTGAGACTCGGATTTATAACGTCAATATCAATACAAGCTCGAGGTACATAGGTGACAGTCACACAATCGCTCATACGTCCACCTGCAATGGCACGACCTCGCATTGTGATGGTCCGTGTGTCCTGAGCTGGAATGCTTCCCAGATTCCAAATCAGTGTACCATTCTTGTGAGACACAGGGTCCGGTTTGGCTGATTGATATTTAAAGATAGAAGAATACGGTTCTGTTACAGTGACGTCATACAGTGTATTCCTCGAAATATTGGTGATGTTGATTATGTAATCAAACTCTTCCTTCAGAGTCACCTGTACAGGCGCAATACGTTCTATCAATAAGAGACTCGATGACGCAACACCTGTGGGATATACAGACATTGAATGCGTTCTTCCATCCACAACCTTGTGAATTGGATACAAATCATCTTCCGGTTGTGGCGAAGAGCTCCGTACTGGAACGGGTTGCGTCATGACCGGAGGTACCACAGCCTCCGAAGGAAACGCATCTGCAAGATTGGCTTCATATTCATCGCAACAGCCTGTCAACATCAACGCACTTGACGCTACGAACACCATCATGCAATACTTAAACCAAATGTTTTTCATCATTCCTACCTCCATTAATAATTCAATAACCATGGGCCAGAACCTTAAGACTGTCAAGGCTCCGGAAAACTCCGTATTCGAGTTGAAAGAGATTCACTCATCTCTCACTCTGCTCAATCCACGATAAACTTATGAAAAGGCACATCCCTCATGGGATGTATCCTATCTAGAGCCGACCTAGTACACGTTGGTACTTTCAGTCTCCATAACAGGCGACGTCATTTGATCACTCTGTAATTCAACGTGGAATCGTAAATCACCCGTTTTTATGCCCTTGACCTCAACTCGATAGACAACCGTCTGTTTGGCGGCCAGATTCGATAGAGGTACAAAGCTCACGATTTTGCCACTGACCTTGGCCTCCGTGGGACCACTGCTTCCTACATACTCCAATTCATCAGGCAGTGTGGCGACTACATTGATATTTGTCCCAACCGCCGATCCTTGATTGGTTACGCGGATCAAATACGTTGAATTGGAGCCAATTTCAACGGGATCGTCAAGATCGACAACTTCCAGCAAAATGGCTGCTATGCCTTCCACCACAGTTTCACACTTCGCAGAAGCAGCAGCACAGTAGGCTTGTACCTTGACGTTATGGACTATTGTGCCAATACGGTCCAGTCTGATAAGGACAGAAACCTTTCTTGACGCCAAGGGATCCAGCGTGCCCACGTTCCATACGACCATCCCATTGCCTGCAACACCTCCGTCACTTGCACTGACATAGGTCGCTCCAGGTGGAACCATCTCGGTTATAAGTAGGTTATTGGCTGGACTATCACCCCTGTTTGTAACGGTAATCTCATACTGGGCAGTACGACTTACATACCGTTTCTGAGGTCCTGAAGCAGTCAATACAAGCTCAGGCCTGGTCACCTTGACGGCGTAGTCTGCATCGGCTTTCACATTGTCTTCTGAGGTGGCCTGTGCACGAGTTTTGAACTCACCTTTTCTAAGCGCCTTCAGGTTCACTTTGACTGTTTTCGATTCACCCGCTTTAAGATTCCCAGCCTGAAAAGACAGCACTTTTTTGTCATCCAGGGTTAACAATCCCTCAGGTAATGCTTCTCGAATAATGACATTGCGGGCGAGACCTGAGCCACTGTTGGTTACTTCAAGAACGATTGGAATGGATTGACACTGAATCACAGATCTGGGGCCGGTTTGCATCAGCTTCAGACTGGGATTTACCACTTCAATGTCCGCACAAGCTTGCTGGACAGACGAATAGACCACAGTCACACAATCGCTTATACGTTTTGGCGAGATCGCATGACCCCGCATTGTGATAGTGCGTGTTTCCTCCGGCGCCATTTTTCCCAGGTCCCAAATCAGCGTACCGTCTCGGTGAGAAACAGGGACCGGTTTGGCTGATTTGAAGACAAAAGAATGCGGCTCAGTCACAGTGACATCATACAATGCATTCTTTGATATGTTGGTTAAAGTAACACGGCATTCAAAGTCTTTCTTCAGAGTGACCTGTACAGGTACAATGCGTTCAATCAACAGACTGCTGGTTTCTGCAACGCCCGTAGGATGCACAGAAATCGAATGCTTTTCTCCATTGACCACCTTGTGAATTGGATATGTCACAGCCTGTGGTTTGGGTGTGGAAGCTGGCTGGGTAACGACAGCGGACGCCGCTTGAGTGACAACAGGAGCGGGCGTTCCTATGTTTTGAAACCCTGGTGCCTGTGCAAAGAAATCATCGAATTGTTGACGCGAAGGTGGAGATGGATAAAAAGAGTCGCGTTCATACTCCCTGCGATGCTTTCCGCCGCAACCAGCGACCATCAGGGCGCTTACTGCTAAGAAAACCAGCGCGAAAATTCGAAAACAAGGTCTTTCCATCATTCCATCCTTACTAGACAAAAGTATCATTCAAACACTCAATTATACAAAAAACCTTATAGCAATTCTCGAAAAATACAGACAATTGTGAACAGGCTTGGATACACGGCTATTTAAAGGGGCAAAAACCTGTAACTTTGTGATGATTTCTCCAATTTTACGGAGATTTCTAACATTTTTTTGCCTAACCTGAGCGGTTTTAGAAAGGTTCGTTTGGCCTTTTCAAGATTAGCCAACCGAGTGACGTGACCGGAACAACCAATAGCATAGTATCTCAACACGTGCGTTGTTAAAGAGGGTCAATAATCAAAGGGGCCTATGCGTTGGATAGCGTAAACAGAGGTAGAAGGCGTTGCTTCAGCAGAACTCGCTGATACTGAGTTATCGAGGAATACGATCGAAACCCATGCTGATGCGAAACTGCAAAGGCGGAATCTAGCCGTTCTTGCAGCCCATTATCGGAATTGGATTGAGCCTGGACGAACCAAGGCACGGTCTTCATCTGGAGAAGGCAAGGAAAACTGGGCAAGAGATAGTCTGACGCATGTGACGAATAGGTCGCATGGGTGGGCTTTCTATGCAGCCCACCCGACTATTCAGAGTATGCTTATGCCTCAAAAAACCTAATAAAAACAGCCTCGCGAAGCGATACTTAATTTTATGGTAAAAGAGCCTTATGGCTTATTTCCTGTCCAAGAGATTGCGGCCTAAACAGTATGAAGCAAAAGTGTGGTTCACGGTTAAAAAGGTTCACGATTGATAAAACT